>JAQBVG010000193.1 GCA_027623655.1 Chloroflexota bacterium | reverse complement strand
GCCAGCATACAACTACTGCACCAGTGGTCAAGAATTGGACCTGTCCCCGTTTCTCCCTCGTTTCTCCCCCGTTTCTCCCTATCGTATGCATCTCAACCGGGAACCAGCGATAAGGTGTCTGATCAAAATCTGCTGCCAACTGAAGGGCGGGTAATATTCGCTACTTAGGTCGTATTTGAAGCAGCACGGGGAGTTGTTTCTGCATCGCGAATGAAAACGGCGATCGGCAGCAATGGGTGCATCTTGATCTATGCCACTTTGGCGGTAAAAATGGAACCGGTTTTGAGTACCGCTGCCATCGTTATAGAAACCTGAAGCGTCCGCGAGGGATCGCACGGCTACGCACCTCCCTCGCGGACGCTTTGCGTTTTCTTGGACTGATCGGCTGCGACCAAACACGGTGAACTACCGGATGCTATCGAATCAGAGGAGAGTCCATGACCGAGCGTATGAAAATCCAGTGTACCAAGTTGAAGATTCATGGCACCTTATTCGTACCGCTGGCGTCAGCAAAGCGAACATTCGTTAGCCTGGCGACCCTTTGCTTGGTGCTGCTGGCGACCGCGCCGGACGAAACAGGGGCAGCGGATAAGAGTACCGCAATTGCCGAGACGTCTGGCGGCAATCGGATCATCCCGCCGCCGCTCGAGGACTTGGGTCGCAACTACAAGGTGCGGCTGGTCTATTTCGTGCCCTCCGACTGTGAGGTCAAAGCGAACTATCGCGAGAAGGCCGAAGTCTTGATGCGGGTGGTGGCCGATATCTACCGCCGCGAGATGAAGAGCAATAAGATCAAGTCGCGCGGGCTCGACTTCGAGTTCGACGAGGAAGGGCGGCTTAACATTCATCTGGTGCGAGCCAGACATCCAGCGGTCGTCTACGGAGGCACGCCCTTCAACGTGGACACGTTTATTTATAATCAGCGGCAGGAGATCTGGGAGACGACGGGTTTTACCCGCAACCGGGCGGTTCTGGTATTCTCCGAAGCGGGCGGTATCGCGGAGGCCGCCCCCTTGCCGCAAATCTATTCCGGCTTCGCCTTCGTGTCGGGGGATATTTTTCGAGACGGGATTACGGCGACGACGATTGAAGAACAGATCAAGAGCTTTTTGGATACAACACCGGTTCGCAAAATTGACGGCACCGAACAGGAACCGCGCAATCGGGCAACGCAGGTGAGCAACGGCGTGTTGATTCACGAACTCGGCCATATTTTTGGCATGCTGCATGATTCATCGAATGCGAGCAATGTCATGTATGCCGGTTACCACAACCTGGGGCAGATGTATGATCCGGTTGCGGCCAAAGCAAGACCTGTCCGTTTCTCACCCCCACATGCCCGTATGGCCGGGGCCACAAGATTTCTCAGCGAGGAATTCGACGAAGCCGACGCCGAGGGTCCGACGATCCACCAGTTTGAACTCGCGCAACAACCGAAAGTCGGCGATAAAACGGTCAAGGTGTCGTTGAAGCTAAGCGACAATGCAGGTCTCAGTTCCTTGATCTGCATGCAACGGGGAGGCGAGTGGCTTGACGGCATGGTGGGAGATATCGACCTGGGCGGCAAGAAGACATTCGAGAAGACAGTTACCTTCAAATGTCCGCGTCCGTTGGGGAAAAGCCAACCCGTGATCTACTGGATCAACGTCATTGATGTGAACGGAAATCTCGGCCAGAGCCAACTGCCGCCAACCCGCGTCACGCTTCAATAGAAACGAAAACACCTTGATCTGCGTTGAACTGCCGGGGAAAATGAGGGCTGGCAATTGGGACGGTTGTTGTTGAGCGCCTAACGTTCGTCAATCTGATCATCAGGGTTATGCCATGTCTGTATTAAGGTTCTTGAGTTTTTCGATGATGGCTCTAATTTCCGCGTCCGTTGCCATGGCCGAGCCGCTTGTTTACGAGGGCACCGAGGGCGTTGGTGTGGGAACGCATATTGTGCTGTTGGCCGGCGATCACGAGTATCGGTCCGAAGAGACGATTCCCGCACTGGCGCGAATTCTCGCTCGACATCATGGGTTCAAATGTACCGTGCTGTTTACGGTCGATCCACAATCGGGTGAAATCGATCCGGCCAGTGACCATATGCCGGGCACGAACGTGCTGGACTCCGCCGACTTGATGGTGATCTTTTTGAGGTTTAAGAACTTTCCCAAGGAGCAGATGCAGCCGATCGTTGGTTACCTTGAGCGTGGCGGACCGGTCGTGGGACTACGGACATCAACCCATGCGTTCAACATGCCCAAGGATTCGGAGTTCGCTCGGTTTGCCTACAACTATCGTGGTGATGATTTCGATAAGGGATTTGGCCGGCAGATTCTTGGCGAGACCTGGGCGGGCCACTACGGTGAGAATCACAAGATGAGTACGCGATTGGATATCGTGCCGGAAGTCCGCTCGCATCCGATCCTCCGCGGCGTGTCCAAACCGTGGGTGCAATCCGGCGGGTACTGGACAGAGCCGATGCCGGACAGCAGGGTGCTTGCCCTGGCACAACCGCTCAACGGGATGACGGCGGACTCGGCCGCTGCCAGGCCCTCGGCCCGTATTGGAATTCCTATCAGTATCAGTTTCCTATCAGTTTCCTATCAGTCTATCAGTTCCTATCAGTTCCTACGCATAATGGCGCCAGCGCTGGCCGATTCAGGCCCTCGGCCCGTATTGGAATTCCTATCAGTATCAGTCAGTAGTCAGTTATCAGTCGGCACCGGCCGCGAAGGCGGCCGCTACAGCCTGGAATTCTTTTCCCAAGACCGCAACGTCTGCGTGGCGACTTGAGAAGCATGACTGGAAGGAAGCATGAGAGAGACTGAATGGGTTCAACAGGTTGCCAGCGGCCTACAATCACGGATTCATGAGCGTGATCAACGGTTGAACGTGGCAACCGAACATCCTCTTGCTTATGGCTACGAGATCAAGAGCTACGGTGATCGTGAGGACAGCGAGATCATGGCATTCAAAACAGATCTCGCCGTCTTGGAATCTGGCTCTGACGGCGAATCGATTCCTCGGGTGGTCATTGAGGCCAAGGTCAAATCTGTCA
>JAQBVG010000046.1 GCA_027623655.1 Chloroflexota bacterium | reverse complement strand
TCTCGTGAACTCGACCAGCTCGCGTAATGGACTCGGCTTTGAATCCACTTTCGGCAAGCGGCCTGATGTCCTTCAAAGGAATCGCGCCTGCTATATCGACTTCACCGGTCCTGAGCAACGCAACTCGGGTTGATGGCTCGGGGACCTCGATCACTCGAATAGTGTTAGCGTTCGCATTCTTTCGCCAGTGGTTGTATCCGACCTTGGTTATGACAGCTCGGTCGTCCTGGACCCACTCCGACACTTCGTACGGACCGGTGGAGATAATATTCTCCTGCAACCAGGCCTCACCCTTGGTGTCGAAAGCGGTCTTCGAGAAGAACGCAGTCCCCTGCGCTTGTTCGTTCAGGAAGTTACCGTTCCAGCGGAGATCGAAGCTGTTGAAATGGAATCGAGCAGTGTTCTCATCGATTTTTTCGGTCGAGAGGAACAATGCTGCGAAGTCACCGGCCTGACCGTGGATACTGGTCGGGTTTGTGTTGGCGTTTCCATCGTTCATAGTCCACACGACATCGTCGACACTGAAATCGCCAAAGTCACCCTTGGAGTTGTGGAATTTGACACCGGAACGAATGTCGATATCGACGTATGAAAGGTCTGAAGCAAGCGTAAATCCAGTCGCGAGTCGGTTGAGTATGGTCCCACCCGGGTCCATCGCGAAGAGTCCTTCACCGACACCCCAGTACTGCATAGCTTCAACTGGAGCCTGTGAACTTCCAATTCCGGTGCCAGCGCCGACATCGAACACCGCAATCGAGAGTGTCCCGGCCGGGTTTACCGGTGCCGGGGCGGGTGCGAGCGGTGCAATCGGGATTGCAGTAGCCGTTGGTATCGGTGTCGCGGTAACGACGACCTGAACTTGCTGGTTTACAGTCCGGGTTACTTCAACCTGGACTTCCTTGGTCACCTCGACCTCGACTTCCTTGGTCACCTCGACCTGGCGCGTGACTTCCACGATTTCCGGGTCGCTGCTACAGGCGGCTATCACCATGGGCACGGCTGCGAGCAGCGCGAACGCCAGAAGCAACCGCTTCCTTATAAATTCCATTTTCTCCCCCTCATGCAGGACGATAAATAATTCGAACAGCCCAGCGCGCTCGCCGGTACGTCACGAAACTTTGCGTCACTGAAATTTGCAACACCGTGTGCCCTGCTCAAGTGATGGCATAGTGGCAACGCGCGTCCACCTTTCAGTATCAGTTCATTGCCGCACACATAACGAAAGCTGCCGAACGGATTTCAATATTGAACGCCCCGGCTGCGACCGCAGCCTGCGCATGACGATTCGTGCGCAGGAAGAAGAAAACGATCTGACATCGACGGTGTGTCGTCGTTCAATCCAGCCAACGGCGTGCCAAAAATGAGCGAGTTGGTTATCGCTAATGAGCCCGCCTATAGGAGTTTCTACCTACGCGACGTCCCACAGGCCTTCTACCGTGAAATACACACTGGATTGAAGTAACACGTACCGCGCCGATTGCTCGGGTGGTTTCGGTGGGCAGAAAGCCAGTTCGAGGTCGTCGGTGATCTCGAACCGGTGAGGTAAATAGCCATGAACTCTATTCGATCACGAAATAACTCGGCAAAACTTGTTGCGAGCCTGGGAATGGTCATCTTGATGGCGTTTTTCTCGGCGTGTGACATCCTGGCATCCGAAGGTGCCAGAGAGGCGATAGCGAACGGCCGTGAAGTCCGTGCGCTCGAAGATGCAGAACTTGGTCCGCTCGAGCGTGAAATGGACGCTCTCTACGTAAACGAAATCCAGCCACGCGAAACAAAACTCGAAGACTTGCGTTACCAGATGCAGCAACTCGAAGAAGATCTGCTGCGACCACTCTGGGACGCACAGGGCAACGCCTGGGCTCCTGGAGGGGAAGCGTCCGAGTTGCAGGCTACATTTGAAGCCCGATATCGAGAGTTGGATTTACTGCAACGTTCCGTCGACGTTGAGCAACGGGAGTTGGACGCCAGATGGCAGAAGCTGTGGAGCGCCGGGACCGGGATCGACCCCGAATTTCAGCTACTCGAAGATTTGCGATTCGAAAAACAGCGGGAGCTCGACCGCCTCTATCGGTTCGGATACCGAGAAATCGATGATATTTGGGATGAAATCAACGAGTTGAACTCCGGTCGAAACTGGGCAAACACCGATTCCCAGATCGAATCTGAGGAAATAAATGCCGAACTGCGCCGTCTCCACGACCTATACCAGGAAATTCAAAACGGTGTAAGCCAGGATTCCGCACAGATCGAGGAAAAAGCTCGAGTCGCACAGGACCAACTGAACCGTCTTTACAACTCCGGTTGGGATCCGATCAACGAACTGTATGCAGAAATCGAACGACTGGAGTCTGAGCACTCATTCAAGTCGGCAACTACGGTCAATTCAGACCAGATCACGGCGCAAATTGCTGAACTCCGGAAGGCGGTAGCGGCCTACGAACTGAGCCGCGACGCTGAACTTGCGGCCCTGAAAGCAACTCTCGACGTTGTGGAGCCGGATGCAGATTCGTCGACGAACAGCGAGTCGACCGTGCGTATCGTTGAACTTCAACAACTGATCGCCGATCTTGAAGCAGAAGCAGCCGCGCTACACGATGTAAAAATCGCCGAAATTGATGACCTCACTGGCCAGATCGCCGAAAAGACTGCGTCATTTGACGCTTTGATAGATGAGGCGCAGGCTTCGTTCTTGATTGTTTCGGCTGACCTACTCGGACAGGTGTCAGTTCTGGACACACAAATTGCCGGGCTAACAGAGCTCGGCGGTGAAGACGCCGTGGCTCAGATCGCTATTCTTCAACCTCAGCGAGATTCTTTGGTGGCACAGGAAGAGGCCGAGGAAGAAGAACTCCACGGACTCGTTTCGCATTACGAGTCGGAGCGTGACGGCGGTGTCGCAGGGCTACAGTCGTCAATCGTTGAGATCGAGACAGAAATCGATGCCGGGCTTACACTGGATATCGATGCCCAGGTCGCTGAGTACCTGGCGGAGCTGGATGCCCTCATAGCGGGTGTCAACACGATCGACTCGAATCTACAGGCCTCTCTTACCACCACGTCAGCCGACATACTGGCCGACATTGAGGCCGCAAAGAACTACTGGAGCGAACTGATCGGCGCGGTAACCGCAAAGATTCACTCACTTGAGAAACAGTTGATCAGTAGTGACGGCGTGAACGATGAGCAGGCTTCGAGAATCCGCAGCCTGAAACTTCAAACTCAGGAACTGGAAATCAACTTGAAGACTCAGATAACTAACCTGGAATCGACCGTCAACGAGCTCTACAAGAAGGTAAACACCGCGTCGACGGGCGATTCGAGCCGATTGGCCGAAGTGCAAACCCAGATTGATTCACTTAACAAGAAGCTTGAAGCGATCTGGCACCGAGATTCGGCGAGCGGACTGGAAAACCTTAAGTACGTTCAGGAGCTCGAAAAACGTGCTCGTGCGCTTGAGGAAGAACTTGAACAGAAGACTCGCCGCCTCGAAGAGGAACTGTGGGATGTCGACGACAAGCTGAGCCTCTTCTACAAGGGCCAGGAATCCGAGAACCGAGTACGCCAGGCAGGCTACGAAGCCGAAATGGCTACTCTTCAACAGCGCCGGTTCGATCTGGAGGAGCAACGCTGGGCACTCGACTCAGAGCAACAGCTGGCGTTCAAAGATATCGACTCAAAAATCGCGGCTTCCGGTCAGGAAATCGAGAAAATTGAGGATGAACAGCTCGGTGGATTGCGGTCCCAGATTCGTGATCTCGAAGTTGAGATCCGCAGCTTCTACGGCCAAAAAAAAGAGCTCGAACTGGCAATGAGAGAAGCACGCGCACTTGTCGAGCAGAAGAAGCGTGAACTGGAAGACAACGTATTCGATCTGCTCGAAGACGCCGCTGGTGTTGACAGTGCGCCAGGGAGCCTGATTCCGGAGACGACGGATGAGGGAACCACCCCAGAGGTCGGCGAGGTAGTCGATGAACCGGTTACATCTACGAACTAGGTGAACCTCTCGCCGGCAATACTCGAGTAGGTTTCAGTACGAAAGTGCCACGGCAAATGTCGTGGCACTTTCGCGCCACAGCGCGTCGTAGAACCGGTTCATCATCCCTGCCGCCAGAAGCGTGCCTACGGCAACGTCCACTCTGGTTGGGGTCCGGCATTTACACGACCCGTAATACGCTTCCACGTGGTCGTTTAGCCCTCACTGATATGACAGCCACCCGACGATTAATCGCTACCAATCTGTACTGATCCTTTGAGACACTTAAAGGCGCGTAACAAACAATCCTCCGTCCGAGTAGTCGTAAAACATTAATGATCGTCGTCGAAAACCTGACCAAAACATTTGGTGGCAGAAACCTGCTGTCGTCCGTGTCGTTTACTGTATCTACCGGCGAAAAAGTTGGCGTTGTCGGACCGAATGGCGCGGGTAAAACGACCCTGCTGAAGATGATCGCGGGAGATGAACCGGTAAGCGCAGGCCAGGTCAATCTGTCCGAAGGCGAACTGGCCTATCTTCACCAGGAAGCCGATGTAGATCTGGGCCGTTCATTGCGTGAAGAGATGTGGACTGCACTCCCGTTGCTCACGTCGCTTCGAGATCGTATAGCTGTGCTTGAGCAAGGACTCTCTACAGGGGAGGGCAACCTCGAACAGCTCGCGTCGGACCTGGACGAATCACACGATCGATTTAGAACCCTCGGCGGACACAGTGTCGATTCCTCGATTGCACGTGTGACCACCGGTCTTGGATTTTCATCCAGTGATCTGAATAAACCGTGCGGGGACTTTTCAGGTGGTTGGCGAATGCGCATATCCCTGGCCAAAATCCTGCTGCGGCGAGAGGCACATCTGCTGCTGGATGAGCCAACTAACCATCTCGACAGGGCATCGAAGAACTGGCTATCGCAGGAACTGGCAGAGTATCCGGGTGCGGTGTTGATGGTGACCCACGATGGAGAATTTCTCGACAGGGTCGCGACAAGGGTGCTCAACGTTGAACAGGGCGAAGTTAAATCGTATCCCGGAAACTACACTGAGTACTTGAGAGGCAAGGCTGCTCGACAGGCCCAGCTTGACGTCCAGGCCGATCGGCAGGAACGTGAGATCGCCCGGCAAGAGCAGTTTATTGATCGGTTCAGGTCGAAAGCGACCAAAGCACGGCAGGTACAGAGCAGAGTCAAAGCCCTGGACCGGATCGAACGCGTCGAGCGTATGACGGTGTCAAAAGCTGCGAAATTCCAAATCAGATCGTCAGGGCGGGTCGAGCGGGTCGTGATGAACGCCAACTCCATATCTCACGACTGGGAGGACTCTCCGGCGCTTCTAGACGTGTCCCTGGAGGTCGAAAGAGGGCAGAAAATCGCCCTGATTGGTCATAACGGCGGTGGAAAGAGCACATTCCTGCGAATTCTCGCCGGTGAGGTCAAACCGTCAGAAGGCACGGTCAACTGGTCGGAGAAGGCGCTTCGTGGTTACTACGCACAGCACCAGGACGAGTCGCTGGACCGTGAAGCGACTGTGCTGGAGGCCGTGCGTCAATCGGCGATGGATCAACCCGATGGCGTGCTGCGGGGAATTCTTGGCCGTTTTCTATTCACCGCAGACGACGTATACAAATCGATTCGTATGTTGTCCGGTGGTGAGAAAAGCCGTGTGGCGCTGGCAAAATTCCTTGTACAGCCGAGCAATGTGTTGCTGCTGGACGAACCGACGAACCACCTCGATGCCGCGACTCGCGATGAGTTGCTGGACGCCCTGGGTAGCTACGACGGCACGATAATCTGTGCCAGCCACGACCCGGCGATTGTCGACGAGATCGCGACACACGTATACACGGTCGAAAACGGTGAGATTGCGCTAACGGACGTCAGGCGCTAGGCCGACTCCGACAGTTGGTCTCCGGCGTTCATAGCCCTGCGTGTGACCGGCAGCCTGAGATGCGACTTGATGCTTGCACGGGCACTCGAAGCTACCTCTCTGGCTCCGATGGCTGCTGGCTCCGGCATGCCCGTTGGGATGGTCACATTGAACTGTGTGCCGTGGCCGATCTGACTGCGAACGTTGATCGCACCGCCGTGGGCCTCTACGATCGATTTAGTGATCGATAGACCAAGTCCGGTACCGCCAACCGCACGGGTGGCCTCGTTGTCTACTCGGAAAAACTTCGTGAACAGCCGGACCTGATCGTCGACGGATATCCCGACTCCCTGGTCAGCAACCGAGAACCGTACGTTTTGGCGATCGATGTTTCCACTGACGGTGATTGTCGTACCCGGGGGCGAATACTTGTGAGCGTTGCTTACAAGATTCATGAGCACCTGCATCAATCTCCTGCGATCCAGTCGAACACTCTGGCCGTTCAGATTGCCATCAAAGACGAACGACTGTCTCTTAGAGGCCAGCAATGGAGACATTGCACTCCTGACTTCACCAACGACTTCGCCGACTTCGAACGTTTCCCGGTCGATCGAAACTTCGCCCGACTCGAGTCGTGAGTAATCAAGGAGATCGTTGATCAACGTCAGCAGATGATGTCCGCTCTTCTTCACAATTTCGAGATGCCCGAGGTTCCGCTCTTTCTTAGACCCGTCCTGACTTCGAGAAAGAATGTCGGTGAACGCAATAATGCTGGTCAACGGGGTCTTCAATTCATGAGACACGGTCGAGATGAATTTTGTTCGCTCTTCATTGATTTGCTGAAGTTCGCGATTCACCAGGTCAAGCCTGGTGCTCGTGAGTTCCTGGGAGGCGAGCTGACGCTCGTGAACGATCGCCTTTACCCGGTGTTTCCACAATCGGACGTCAACGATCAACACGGTCGCCAGCAGGACTGCGAACCCGAGTCCGAGACTGATCATGGTCGTCCGGAAAATAGCGGACCTTGTTTGCCCGATGCTGGCGGCCAGTTCGGTCGTCACATCACTCGTAACACCCAGAACGATGGCAGGTGAACCGCTGGTCGCATCGGCGAACGGAATAAACGTTTCGACCACGTCGGCCCGATATTTGGCCGCACCCGGCGGTGAGACCAATTGCCCACGTAGCAACCCGGATGCAATGGTGCCGTCCGTAGCCCTTGCAAAAATCGGCATCTGGTGCATATCAACTGCCGAACGTTCGTAAGTTGAGCTCCAGATGAAGTCGCCGTTAGGGGCATAGAGGTTCAGCCGAACTATGTTCGACTCACTCAGGATTTCCCCGATGTCGAATGGCGATCGACTCAAAGTGCGCTGGGTGAGAGCGGCCGACGAATTCCCGCCGTCCCGAAGCAATCTGGAGACTATCTCGGCGATTCCCATCGCCTCTTTGACCGCTGTTTCAGTAGTAGAGGCGATAATTCGCTTTTCTTCAGATCGCGACGTCGAAAAATTGATAGCAGCAGCGACTCCCAGGAATGTCAGGCCGGCAATAACGAGGAATAGACCCGTCAACCTGAATTTGCCCATGCCGAATAGCCTTGCGGCCTGTGCTGCTGTTTCTGTTCGATTTGCTTGCATTAGCATGATGAATCTCTGGTGGCTGTGCTTCGTCCATGTGCGACGCGGGACTGCCGGGCTTACTTACCGGACTTGTCGGGCTTTCCGTTTACTTTGCCGTCAGATACTTCCCCAGATCCAAGAGCGAATCTCGCATTGAAAGGGTATGTCTTGACTTTGCCACTATTACCAGGAGCGATCCGGGTAATACTGGCACTGCCAGTGACGCCCTCGTCAATTGAAGTCTCGTCAAAGGTAGTTTCCTTAGTTTCCGGCGTTACACCAGGGGCGAGTTTCGGTGCGATCTCTTCAGCGGAGATGATGACCGTGACGTAGGTGACGACCGCGGCTGAGTCATCGGCTGAGGATTCCAGTATGTCGTCGGTCGAAGTTTCGGTGCTGTGTCGACGCTCGTTGTCCGCGTCGATCCCCTGGTTGCCAGATTCACTCTTACCGTCGGTTTTCTCCGACTCGGGTTCGACTGCGACATCGTCCTTTTCAACGTCCACTGTTTCCGCCTGGTCGTCCTTCGGACTCACACTGGTGATGGTGCCTGCCACAAGAGTCGGGCTGACAACTGGCTTGGCGCCATCGTCGGCTTTGGAGTCATCGTCCTCGTTCGTAGAAATGTCAACGGCGACCACAACGAGAATTTCAGGTTCGTCGGAGCCGAGATCGTTTTCCTTGTCTGGCATGACCGTGCCATCGTCGGCAACTTCCGCGAATGCTTCTGGAGTTTCGACCGTTATTTTGACCGCCGAATCAGGACTGTTACTGGGCACGAAATCTTCAGTGGAGTGCAGTTCGTCAGTGTCCGGCGAAGGATCCAAAACGTGATCCGGCGATTCGTTCGGGGTGTGACCGTTTGAAGTCGACTTGCCGGATACAGGTTCCTCTGTAACAGCCGGGACTACGGGCGCTGGTATTACAGGCGTCTGAACTTGTTGACTCGAGCTGAGACCGGTCAATCCATCGTCAGACACAGAGTTGCTGTCTCCGGACGAATTGATCGAACCACCAACCCCTTCAACGTTTACAGATAGAGTTTCGTGGACGGCGGGCTGAAATGGCTCAGGTGCGACCGTAATGACCAACTCTGATGCGGGAGGGGGTGGGGCGGAAGCAAACCCGCCAGGTACCGCCGCTTCGATCGACGTCGTCCTCGGGTTGGAGGTTGCCGCGTCAACCGCTTTCGAGTTGGCCGTCGTCCCGGACTGGCCAACTAGGAGACCAGCGGAGGCGAGGATCAGCCCTTCATTGCTGAGCTGGGACGTGTCGGTTTCTGATCTGACTTCTGATTGTCCGGCTGGACGATTTCCAGGGCCTGTCTCTCCGCTGGCAAACTCGGCCGAAGCGATAAGACTCTCGTTCAGAGGACGGCTGGCCATGATGCCAAGTCCTGATGCCAGCGAGGCGAGCACTTCAACACCTTTAACTGGATCATTGTGCTCAACGCCCATATTGATGCTGAACGACTTGACGGTCGGCGTTTGACCGAGAGAGGGTTTCGTAACAGCGACAGCCAGTTCTTGACCCTTTGATAGCGTCTCCAACTTCGAACTCATCCCGGAATCGTCGTTGATCTCACTGTCGCTCATGTCGACGACGAATCTCTGCTGTTTTTCACCTCCAGGTTGATTTGAAGTTACGACTGAAACCTGCGATGACCTTGAAAGCGGTGCACATGCGGTGCTGGTTGCCAACAGGCAGAGGAAGAGTGGCGCCAGAAAGCGTCTCGATGCCCGGACAGCGTTACGCCGGATCGATTGGCCCAAGACCAACGGGGACAGGGCACGCATCTGGCGTAACCTTGTCCCAATTGATTCTGTTGTGGCTCTGTAACCCATTGTGCGTCCCTGCCCGCAATTTACGAGGGATGACTCCACGGATTGGTTCCATGAGGGTCTTCCCGTATACGTGCATTAACCAGATTGAACCCTGCTGAGTACGTGGCTGCACCCATGGAGCATGGGCGAAGAGCGAAGTGTGGCTCAATTGTTGAGCCATGTGGCTCAGGCGACGCTGGGTGGTGGCACCCATTCCGTGTTGCAATCGTTGGCTCCAGATTGCCCAGGGTGTGCGGAAGGTTTGCAATTTCGACCTGAATTTTGGGGGTCAGGGCAGGGGAGTTTTGGGTCCCTGGTGCGCCGGGATCAGTCGCGTTTTACCGATTCAATCGGGTTGACCGTGACGCGATGCAAAGGCACATCCCCGGTATTGATGAACTGGTGCCGCACACCCCCTGGGACAAGGACTGCATCCCCGGTTTTGACCGGGTATTCTTTGCCATCGCACATCAATATCCCGGAGCCTTCGGTAATGAATGCCTGATGCTCCCATGCATGCACATGGTCAGGACTGGATTCACCCGGACCGTGTTTGACATACAGCATCACGTATGACGAAACGCCATCGTCAGGACCGAGCAGGGGATTGCTGCCGCCTCTTTCGTTTCTAATTACAGGGCGTGTTTCAGGTTTCAATAAATTTTCCTCTGTTTTGCTCTGTGTTCTGGGAATCCAATCGCTGCGAAGTTCTGGAAACGATCAGGCGGTCTCTATACCCTGCGCCAGAACGGTTCGCGTTTTCGTGCGCTGTCAAGAACGGATTCGTCCCAGGGGGTCATCACATTGCCATCGGGTTGTGGAGGTTTGCCTTCCCATCCGATTCGCTCGTGAACCCTGGGGTCTTTGTAGTAAACGATGTACGAGATATCCAGCAGGGCGCCGAACAAGTCTGGATGATCGACCTCGAACGATCTGATCGCAAGATCCTGATCGTCGCCCGTCAATTTCACGAACTCAGAGTTAGTGGAATTGAAGGTTGCTATGGCACGGGTGAATAAGCCCCAGAATCGGGGCTGCCCACCAGCAAGGCGTATCACCTCCGTAGCGAGTCCCATATTTCCGGCTGATGGCAAATTGCCGGCTGCGGGAATCAGGCAATCGAGCAACGCGCTTACTACGGCCTCACTGACTTCGGCGTTGGGTGTACGAGTGCTCATGGCTTTATCTCGCCCGCCCTTTCAGGTCGGCTCGTTCAGCGACGATATGGTCTGCGGTCCTCAGCGCAAGCGCCTGGATGGTCGGTGTGGGGTTAACTGCAGCACCCGTGACGAAAATACTGCCATCGATGATGAACAGGTTGTCCACATCGTGTGTCTGTCCCCACCTGTTGACAACTGAACCCGCCGGATCGTTGCCCATTCTCGCGGTGCCCATGAGGTGCCAACCGGACTGTTGCATCATTGGATCGACGTAGATATCGGAAGCCCCCGCGGTCTCAAAGACCTTTTTTGCGTTTGCGATGGCGTGGTCTAGTTGATCCCGAGAGTTCTGACTGAGCGTGTACCGAATTCGGGGGGCCGGGATACCATCGGAGTCGGTCAGTTCAGGGTCCAGATCGACGGTGTTGTGTAGCTCCGGCAAGTCTTCACCGATCACTGCCATGCCCATCATGCTGCCCAGCCGTTTTTCCAGCTCCTCGTGATGACCTTGCCCCCACGGGATGGGATCCGTAAATCCTCCCCTGGCCACCCACGCCGGTCCAAGGCTGCGCTGGAACTGATAGGTGTATCCCCTGACGAAGCCCCTGCTCCGATCGGTTTCGTAAAACTCCTGGCTCATCGCAAAATTACTCAGTGGACCCCGCCAGCTGTTCATTTTTTCCGGGAATACTCCGGTGATCATTGCGAATGGATGGAACATCAGGTTTTTGCCGACCAGCCCACTCGAATTGGCGAGGCCTTCTGGATGTGAGTCCGACGCTGAATTGAGCAGTAGACGAGGGGTGCCAATGCCGTTTGCCGCCATAATCACGGCCCTGGCTGACTGATGGCGTTCCTGGCCCTTGGAGTCGATATAGTCGGCCCCGGTTGCCCGTCCGGCAGCGTCAGTGGTGATCCGGCGGACTCTCGCGCCGGTCTTGATTACAGCCCCGCTTCGAAGGGCACGTGGCCAGTAGGTGAGATCGGTACTGGATTTGGCTCTCTGGTAGCAGCCCATGTGGTTATGTCCGCAAAAATTACAGGCATCCCGACCTTCACCGTATCGCTGCGAGTTGATGTAACTGTCAGAGGGCCACCAGTGCCAGCCCAGTTTCTCAAACGCGTTGACGAGCCTCATGCCGTCGTCGCCGATCGGTAACGGTGGCATCTGTCGTGGGCTTCGCGGCGGGTTCGCGGGGTCCCCCGAAATTCCGGAGCAGCCCATCACCTCATCGTTGAGGTCGTAGTACTCCTCTAGCTCGTCGTAAGTTATGGGCCAATCATCGGCCACGCCGTCGAGCGTTTTTACTCGGAAGTCTGAAGGATGAAATCGCGGTGTGTGGGCGCTCCACAGTATCGTGCTGCCTCCGACCCCGTTGAACATCACCGGTGTGACTGGAGATTCCGATACGTTGACCGGGTAGTCTTCAGCTCGCTGTCTCACGTTCGGGTCGATGGCCCAGTTCGTCATCATTTCGAATTCGTAGTCAGGTGAAGCGGAAGCATACTTCGACGCATCCTGCCAAAAGCCCTGTTCGAGGCACATGACATCAAACCCGGCCTCAGCGAGCCACGCAGATGCTGCTCCGCCAGATGCGCCCGCACCGATAACAAGGATGTCGACGGTCTCACCGTCCCGTTCCGTCGTTCTGTCCTTATTTGTCATCCATACCTTCCGGTCAACCAGGCGATCTTTTTTCTTCGGTTTCGCTGAGGGTGCCAGTGTACGCGCTCGCCCGGCGCCGTAAAGCGCTGTAAAACACTGGTTGGGGCTGTATGATTTTGCCGTTTCAACCGAATGGCAACTACTGCGACGGGAGAGTGAATTGAGCGGCAACATAACTGTGACCGATGTGAAGGTAGTCAACCTGCGGACCGTCAAGCACGTCGGCGAACTGGAGCCTGCGTGGAGTCCCGGACGCAAAATGTCATTCGATGTTGGCGGTGGCTCGTTCACCGAAGTCCACACCGACGCTGGCATTACAGGCATCGGTCCGGGCATGAATCCCATGCTTCTTGAATCGGTCAAACAGTACCTTGTGGGTAAAAGTGCGTTCGCAGTTGAACAACACGCCGCGTCGCTCAATTACTACGTGCCGAACCTTCACTACCAGGGCGTCGCAGGTGTGGATATGGCCCTCTGGGACATCATCGGGAAAGCTGCCGGTTTGCCGCTCTACAAACTCTGGGGTGGCGTCAAAGACAAGTTGATCCCGTACGCAAGCATGGTGAGACTCTCGACTCCGGAAGAGCGCGCTGAACTCGCCGGTTCATTGCACAGTCAGGGATGGCAGGCGATAAAGCTGCGCCTACATCACGAAAAAATCGCAGAGGACATCCGAACGGTCGAGGCGGTTCGTGAAGTCGTCGGCGACGAAATGACAATCATGGTCGATGGAAATCAGGCACAGGGGAGCGGTGACTGGCAACCCGGTGTGCGATGGAATTTCCAACGAGCTTATGAGACCGCGGTTGAGTTGCAGGACCTCGGAGTCTACTGGCTCGAAGAACCCCTGAACCGGTACGACTTTGACGGTCTCGCGGAGTTGAGCAGCAAGGTCGAAATGCCGATTGCCGGTGGTGAGAACAATCCCGGACTGAAAGAGTTCGTTCAAATTTGCGAGCGCGGCGTCTACGGCCTGTTGCAGCCCGAGAGAATGGTGATGAACGGGATGACCAACCTGAGGAAAGTTGGTGTGCTGGCAGAGTTGTACGGCAAAGAAGTAGTACCTCATCACGGCGGTGGAAACATCGGAGTTATTGCCCATGCTCATCTTGTGGCGTCATGGCGGCATGCGCCGTTCATGGAGTTGCTGAATGATCCCCCGATCGGGAGCTACAAGCACAAGTTTTCTATCATGGCCAATGCACCGGAAGTCGATTCCGAAGGTTTCATGGCTCTACCACAGGGCCCTGGTCTCGGAATCGAGATCGACCCGGACCTGATAATTAACGACTAATCCGTAAGTATGCGTAAAGGTGGCGATTGACCACGAGGCATCTATCCAGGAGACAAACGATGGGCAACGACCTGTTTGCATTTATTGGGACATACACACGACTGGGAAGCGAAGGCATTTATACGCTACGCATGAACGGCGACACAGGTGAATTGACCCGGGTGTCGGTCACGACCGGTCTGGAAAATCCTTCGTTTGTTGCACTCGATCCAACGAACGAGCACCTGTACGCGGTTAGCGAAGTCAGCAACTTTGATGGTTCAGGTGGCGTGACAGCATTTGCTGTGAATGCCGACACAGGAGAACTGACCCAGATAAATCAACAATCGACAGGAGGGCCAGGACCCTGCCACCTGATGGTCGACGCAACTGATTCGATGGTCATAGTCACCAACTACGGAGGCGGCAGCATCGCCGCTCTGCCAATTAATAGTGACGGATCGGTTGGCGAGTTGACCGAATTTATTCAACATGAAGGATCGTCGGTCAACCAGCGGCGTCAAACACACGCACACGCCCACTCCGTGAATATCGATAAAACGAACCAACGGGCGTACGTTTGTGACCTGGGCATGGACAAAGTGCTCACCTACGACATCGACCTCAAGAACGGCAAGCTGACTCCTTCATCCCCGGCGTCGGTTGATGAGGTAGCGGGTGAAGGCCCCAGGCACTTCACGTTCCATCCCTCAGACAAGTTCGTGTACGTGAATAACGAACTTGGAAACACGGTGACCGTTTATGACCTTGCCAGTGACGGCGCACTGACGCCGAAACAGACGGAGTCAACTATTCCCGACAGTTGGGAAGGTGTGACTCATACGGCCGACATCCACGTGTCTCCCGATGGTAAATTCCTCTACTGCTCAAACCGGGGTCACGATTCGCTGGCGATATTCTCGATCGACCAGTCGAACGGTGAAATTGCCCGTATCGGCAACGAGTCAACCAGAGGCAAGACACCTCGCAATTTCGCGATAACGCCAGACGGGCGGTTCCTTCTTGCCGAAAACCAGGATTCAGGGAACATCGTGACTTTTAAACGCGAGTCCGATGGCACGCTTACGCCAACCGGCTCCGAAATCGACATTCCGGCCCCGGTTTGTCTCCAGTTCATGCCCGTAGGTGGATAAACCGTTTCGCGTTTCGAGCGAATGCGCAGCCGCACTCGTCTTCACACATGCGCGCGTGCGAGTGCATTAAGTACGAGCAACATAAGGCAAGAGTTTTGAAAATCACCGATGTCAGGGTATTTCGCATGGGCAGCCCCGCCCACAAGACGGAAGGGACGAACTGGCTGTTTGTCAGGATCGATACCGACTTCGGTATCTCTGGCTGGGGTGAAGGCTCGCTCCAGTACAAGGATGCGGCCCTCGAAGCCGAAATCCTCGACTTTGGGAACTTTCTAGAGGGCAAAGATCTCAGGCGCATCGACTGGATATGGACATCGCTCTACCGAAGGGTTACATGGGCAGGTGGACCCGTCTCGATGTCCGCGATTTCGGCCATCGATCTGGCCCTGTGGGACCTCAAGGCGAAGATGCTTGAAATCCCTGTCTGGGAATTGGCCGGAGGGATGCACAGGGAACGGGTGCGGGTATATGCGAATGGGTGGTTCGAGGGTCGATTCGAGCCGAACCCCGACGCCGATCCCGAGTCAAAGGAAATGCGCCCATCCGCAAAACTCTATGCGGAAGGGGCACTGGAGCTAAAAAATGCAGGCTGGACTGCGCTCAAGTTTTACCCGTACGGCGGGCCGCAGATCATAACTCCGCAAAGACTTCGTCATGGGACCGACGTTGTGAGGGCAGTTCGTGAAGCCGTCGGACCCGATATGGAAATCGGGATCGATGTGCGTGCAAGAATCGACCCGTGGAGTGCGGGCCGAGCCGCGCGGGAACTCGAACAGTTCAATATCGCCTGGATGGAAGAACCGATCCTTTACGACAATGTAGAAGCGATGGCTGAATTCGCGAAATCCGTGAGGGTTCCTGTGTCAACCGGCGAGCAACTGTACAACCGGTGGGAATTCCGACCCCTGCTTGCCACGAACACCGTTCGACTGATTCAGCCGGATATTTGCCACTGTGGTGGATTTTCCGAGATCAGGAAAATCGCATCGATGGCTGAAACACACTACGTTTCCGTGGCACCACACAACTCGAACGGCCCACTCTCAACCTTCGCTAGCCTGCACTTCGATATGAGCGTTCCAAACGCATTTATGCAGGAAATTTTCGTGTCTTTCGTCGACAGGTACCAGGATGTGCTGACGAGGCCGATCGACATCAGCGATGGGTATGCCACGGTCCCGGCTGGACCGGGATGGGGTGCTGAAATCGATCTGGATGCCATGGCAAAATACCCGCCGGTCCCGTTCAAGCAGGTCGACTCCGAGCCGTACCTTCTGTTCTAGTACGGGCTTGCGGGGAACAGACCGCAGCAGAATCTTCTGTTGGATCACTCTGGCAACCAGATGCAGACGGCTTGAATGTGATTCAGGATTGCCGTTCCGTACCCATTAATCAGTATTCCTTGTCGGCGCGTTGTCCGCCATAACTGTGTGTGACTGCGAGTTCGGGAACGCTTGAAATCAACACCTGTGCCCGGTTGTCGCTACTCAGTTCCGAAACAGTAAAGGAAGAACTGTCATTATGGTGATGGTCCGATGGGAGCTCCGAAGAGACGGAGCAGCGGGCGTCGTCGTTCGAGAACGGTCTCGCAAGTTCGGCTTGGACAGCACTTTTTCAGGTCGCGATCGGTCGCACTCCGGATAATTCATTCGCTAGGTTTGAAAAAAAACCAGACTGTGCTAGAACTTGGGGCCGGCGAAGGATTTTTCACCGAACTGATCGCACCCGACGTCGAGTCTGTCACCGCTACGGAGATTGACCTTCGCTTAATCTCCCGACTCAACTCCAGGTTCAGCAACGCCGGGAACGTCAGGGTTGTGAGGAAAAGTATTACGTCGACGATCGATTTCGGTGCCTACGATGTCGTATTTGGAAATATCCCGTTCAGTCGGACCGCCGAAATTTTCAGAAAGGTTTCGCGACCTCCTGTTCGTTTCAGTTCTTGTCATCTGATCGTTCAAACAGAAGCGGCCAATCGGTTGCTTGGTGTAGGGCGCCCAACAGAAATGGCCCTGTTGGCATTTCCGTTCGTTGAGGTCCATTTAGGAATGAAAATTCAGCGCTGGGCATACTCACCTCAACCCTCCGTGGACACGACGGTATTACACATACGTACCAGACACGAGCAACTGATCGCTCGCGAATACTGGCGGTCCTATCGTGCATTTGTGAAAAACCTGTTAAGGTCGGGTAGTCGGAAGCTCTCGGCCGTGATCGGGGGCAATTATTCCTACTCGGCATGGAACCGGATACGGGCTCAAGCCGGGCTACGATCGACAGATTCGCACCTGGTCATGGATATGCGGATGTACGTCGATCTTTTCAACGTCATTCAGGCGCATTCACGTAGTGCTATTCGCGATAAGCGGTTATGAAGTCGTCCATAGACTAACGCGGGATAGCACGCCGCTCAGACTCGACATCCTCGGACCAGTTTTCTAGTTCAGCGAGCATACGTGCGACCAATGCCGGATTCTCGGCTGCAACATTATTGCTTTCGCCGGGATCGAGAGACAGGTCGTATAGCTCGGGCGCTGGAGTTTCCGGAACGATTTTCCGCGGTTCAGGCCAATCGAATATTCCCGAAATGTTCTCGGGCTGATACTTGTACTCGATGTCTTTTTCGATTTATTTTCTGGCAAGGTCACTGTCAGCGTCTGTTGCGAACACGATGTCGAGGGCAGGGCGCACCAACTTCCAATTGTCGTGCCGCATCGCCGCGTTGGTAGTGCCGATCGGGGAGTCGCCGTTCCATTGCCAGAAGCGCCTCGGCTGCTCCAGTGGTGACTCTCCTTTCAAGACCGTCGAGACATCATGCCCATCAAGCTGCTTCTCGCCGACCCGCGCGACTCCCGCCAGCGAAAGCAGTGTCGGCAGCCAGTCGGTAAAACAGATCTGGTCTGAAATCTCCGTGTTTTGCGGCAGACCGTTCTCCCAGCGAGCGATCATCGGCACACGGATTCCACCCTCGTAAACAGAGCCTTTCGCCCCTGCGAACCCGCAGTTGAACCGCCGACCATCAAGCGAAACCCCATCGGGTACCTGATCCGCGCGATGGTTGAACGCCGGACCGTTGTCGCTTGTGAACATTAATAAAGTGTCGTCTTCAACACCTGCAGAACGAAGAGAATCGCGAATCCTTGCAATTCCTCGGTCCATTACCTCGATCATCGCGTAAATCAGCGCGATCCCGAGATCAAAACCGGCTTCGACGTATTTCTGTGTAACCTCTTCTGGTGCTTGCAGTGGACTGTGAGGAGCGTTCCAGGTGACCATCAGAAAGAACGGTTCGGAACGGTGCCGCTGGATGAAATCGACGGCTTCTTCCGCCAGTACATCCGTCAGATAGCGACCATCGGACTTTTCGAGCGAACCATTCCGGTCGAGGTTCCGTCGATAGTAGTCAGCCCATCCACCCCTGAAGCCTGCAAACTCGTCGAAACCGCGAGCGTTGGGGTGGAACCGAGGATCAAGAGCTCCGTTATGCCACTTACCGAACATTCCAGTTGCGTAGCCCGCGGCCTTGAACGAATCGGCGATTGTTGACTCTCCAATGGCGATACGATCGTTTCCCAGGACTTCCTGCGGTGTCACGGCGCCGGTTCGTATCTGATACCGCCCTGTCAGCAGGGCGGCACGGGACGGTGAACAGACCGCCGAGCCGGCGTAGTGCTGGGTAAGTCGAAGTGAGTGGCTGGCCAGGTCATCCAGTGCCGGAGTGTGAACCCTGCCTTCCGAATAAAGGCCGAAATCTCCGTAACCCATGTCATCGGCGATCATCAGGACAATGTTTGGACCGGTCAATCGAACCTCAGGTGGCTGGGCGATGCCTCGCTGCACTGTAATTCGAACTTCTCGCAAAATGCGATGTTCAACAAGCAACATACCTACAATTGGGATCGCTCGCACCGTATGTATCGCCACCAGGCTGAGCGATGTAGTACAACACGCACTGATTTCGTCGATCAGCTGCGCAGGCGGGAAAACCAGAGGTAAACCTTATGGCAATGGAAACTAAGACACTTGGCAGGACGGGACTCGAAGTCGGTCGACTGGGAATCGGTTTGTCGGAAATCGGCTTCAATCTCGGGATGAGTGACACCGACCAGGCTCGAAAAGTATTAAATCAGGCGCTTGACAATGGCGTGAATTTTCTCGATACCGCGGCATGCTACGGAATTAGCGAGGAACTTGTTGGCATTGTGGCGTCTGATCGGCGAGATCAGTATGTACTCGCAACGAAAGCGGGACATTTCCTGCCAAGGGGCCAGGGGGAGGACTGGACGTACGATCTTGTCACTTCTTCGATCAATCGGTCTCTAAAGCTTATGAAGACAGACCACGTCGATCTGGTCCAGTTGCATTCCTGTGTCGTCGAAATCCTCGAACGAGGCGATGTCATCCGTGCTCTGCAGGACGCTCGTGCTGCTGGCAAGACTCGATTCATCGGGTACAGCGGTGACAATGCAAACGCAAAATGGGCGGTTACCAGTGGCCTGTTCGACACACTGCAGACCAGTTTCAACCTTGTTGATCAATCGGCGAGGACCAATCTTTTCGCCGATGTAGAAGAGCGGGATATGGGCCTGATAATCAAACGCCCAATCGGTAACGCGGTATGGGGCGCGACTGCTGACCCGAAACCCTACAACCACATTCCTGAGTACGCAGCCGAGTACTTTCGGCGAGCCGGTGTAATGACGGCAGCTGGCCCACTGGCAGACGAGCCGGACGACCGCATTCGGCTCGCGCTCGGATTCACGTTTGCCCACCCGGAAGTCGACGTGACCATCGTCGGGACACAGCGCCCGGGGCATATGCAATCGAATCTGGACATGGTGACTGAACCGTTCGGCGTATCCAGCAGCACGGTGGCTGACCTTCATGCTCGCTGGGACAAACTCTCCGAAGGCTGGGAACAACGTGGGTAGCCGGTTCGACCATTGGCTGCCTACAATAGTTAGCCACTCAGCGGTGTGGCGAAGCCCAGATTGAAATCCCACGTGAACCGAACATGAACCGCCGGTGAACTCTCTGTTGGGGGAGTGGCGAAATGGCAGACGCGCATGCCTTAGGAGCATGTGCCTTAATCGGCGTGCGGGTTCG
>JAQBVG010000192.1 GCA_027623655.1 Chloroflexota bacterium | reverse complement strand
GGATTGCGTGGCGGTCACCGCCGTCGCGACACGCCCAAAGTTAAATCGCAATCACCGCCCGCCCGTTTTGATTCGGTACCGATCTTCCGGTTTGAGCGCATGGACGAATCGCGTGACGAGTATTTGATCAGAGTTCCGTACGACCTGTTTTCGGTCGATACATTTTCAAGTCAACTACGCCAACTCGCTGGAGGAAATGATTAAGTGACGTTCCTAACACGCCGAATCCGTATACGAGACTTCGTGAACAATTGATCGAGGACGCCTCTTCGGAATATCTGGTTGGGCAGGTCACCTCCGCGATGTCGTAACCGGCATAGACAATTTGCGACAGCATCTGGTTGTCAAAAACAAAGTCGTCGGAGTTTATTTCATAGTTAATGGTATCGAGCACTTCTCTGGAAAACGCTCGGTAACCCGTGTGATACTCCGACAATTTTTGGCCGATGAGTAGGTTCTGTACGAAGGTGAGAAAACGATTGGCAACGTATTTATAAACGGGCATCCCCCCTTTGAGAGCTCCCTTACCCAGGATTCTTGAGCCTAAAACGCAGTGGTACAAACCACTACCAACGATGTGCGACATAGGCCCTATCAGCAATGGAGTATACTGATAATCTGGATGCAACATGATTACGATGTCCGCTCCAAGCTCTTGAGCTTTAGCGTAACAAGATTTTTGATTGCCTCCATAACCCTTATTCTTGTCGTGCTTGATTACGTGATCGATACCGATTCTTCTTGCCACTTGCTCGGTATTGTCGCTGCTGCCGTCGTCCACTAAAACGACTTCATCCACAATATCGAGATCGATATCGCGATAGGTTTTTTCTAAGGTCAATGCTGCATTAAATGCAGGCATGACCACGACGACTTTCTTTCCATTAATCATAGTTCCAAGTCTCTTTCGCGATCATTATTTACTTGAACCACGCGTAAACGGTCGTCCCCAAGGAGGCCGGAGATGATCGCCAGAACATCGCTACGTAACCGATATCACTGACACCGTGGAGGCAGGCCGCGCAGTGAAAATAATTCACTTCTGATGTACTCAAACGTTGGTTGGCGCATTGAAACTTGGATCGATTATCGCACGTCACCGCCGGCAGGGTAAACGAGTATTACGAGGCGCTTTTCGTCGAGATGGTGCTGATGGCAGCTTTTAGTTGTGTGCAGGTGTGCGATTAATTCTAGAATTCGACGAACTTGGAAAACTCCACCAGGAGTCGTAAAATGAGCACTGATTTGACCGCAGCGATCCTCGTCGATCTTCGCAACATACGGTGTAGCAATTGCAAAGTGGGAATCCGTGACGAGCTGGCCGAGAACTGTCCAGTTTGCGGAACTCTGTTTGACCGGATCGCGTCGAACCATGTTGGTCTGGCCGATACGCTTCGCGATAAACGTCGCGAAGCCGGTATCCAGTCGCGGTAGGAAACGCGGACGGACCCCTTGACGCCGCCAGCTGCTTAAGAAGTCACGAGTTCGTACATGCCGTGAGTGGCATGTTTGAGTTTGCCTTGCTGGACCAACTCTTCCCAAACGGCCTTTGAAAACTGGTCGGGCGGCGTGATGGCCACAACGCCGGAACCGCCACCGGCGGACATTGGTCCATGACCGAGCCTCGATTCATCGTCGAGCCGCGTTGTTTTGAGACGCTTCTTGAACGCTTTGAACGCCCGCTTGAGTTCCTCTTTCGCAATCGGTTCTGGGGCAATCGGATCTGGCGACTCAGATAAGCGCGACTCGGTCATGAGGAGTTCCTTGCGCTTCGTCTCGGGGATTGCACGACTAGCGCCACGTTGGCTTTCTACCGCGAGAACGAGGATGCTGCTGTGGTTTGTTTTCTTGGCTGGATGCCACAAATCGTTTGACCACCATCACCGAGCGGGCGAGGGGCTGCCTGGGGTCCTTGTCATTTTCCTGCGGCGCGAATCGTACGTAGTCTCCCACATCCAAGTGATAATAATCCTTTTCACCGATTACGCTCTCCGCGTTGAAAAGGTATTCCGGACCGCCCTGGATTGACGAAATAGAGCCTTCCGACTTACGTCGTCGCAGCCTGGTTACGAATCCATAATCATGAGTTTCAACGGCGGGTGGCCGTCGTGTGATTTTGTGCGAAGCACGTGCGACGTTGCGCGGCGGATCCTTGCGCGGCGTTTTCGTACCGGTTATGACGGACTTCGCGCGAGGCTGCTGTGCCGATTCATCGGGCAAGTACTGTACCGGCTGTCCGAGCGTAAGCGAATCGAAGTCCGCGTCGACCGAGGAACAATGAAAAAACAAATCCGGACCACCGGCTGCCGGTTGAATAAACCCATAGCCCTTATCCGTCGAGATCGTTCTTATTTCTCCGGCGAGCATCACGACACGCATCGTCTAGGGGTAGGTAAGGCAGCAAGGACTAGTACTGAGTCTAGACACCGAAGCTGCCGTTGACAACGGACCAGTTGCGCCGATGCTGCGACACTCGTAAATTTTTGGCAGAACTGCCATTCACTATTCAGCCTGTGTCTGGCTTTGCTTTCGTCGCATGGTCGGCGTGTGGGTCTTCTCGTGGCGTCTATTGGTTGCAGGGGTTTTCGGGTACGCCTCCCAGGCGAGCCGCTAGGCGTGAGCCAACTTACGCCCGCCGCTCGCCGGATTGACCGCTGGAGCGGCGAAATCCCGGCCGCTCGCCGGATCGTGCACTTCTCGATCTTTCTCGATATCGCCATTCTGGCTACACTTTGCAAAGATCGCTGGTATCGATGCCGGAATTCTAATTGGCACGGAGGCTGCTCATGTCGAATCCCTCGAATGGGGACCATAAACGTCTCAGCGTCGCGATGATCCTACGCGATGCCGAGGACGTCGTGGCGGAATCATTGGCAAGCGTCGCGGCGATTGCCGACGAGATCGTCGTTGCGGACACGGGCTCTCGCGACAATACGCTGGCCATCGTCAAGCCGATTGCGACTCGACTGATCGAGGTACCCTGGCAAGAAGACTTCAGTGCCGCTCGGAACGCTTGTCTCCAGGCCACGACCGGCCAGTGGGTCTTGTGGCTGGACGCCGGTGAA
>JAQBVG010000191.1 GCA_027623655.1 Chloroflexota bacterium | reverse complement strand
TTTCCGACGGATATCATTTTACTCGCAGTGCTCTGGAGATTGAGATACAAGCTCGGATTTCGTGACGTTGCTGAAATTCTTTTACAGCGAGGATTCGAAGTCAGTTACGAAACGATACGAGTGTGGGAGTTTCGGTTTGCACCGTTGGTTAGTGAAAACCTTCGGTCGAAACGTCGTGGAATTGCTGGTCATTCCTGGTATCTGGACGAGACCTACGTAAAGGTCAGCGGTCGCTGGCGGTATCTCTACAGAGCAATAGATCGAGAAGGAAACTTGCTGGATTCGATGTTGAGCGAACACCGAGACAAACATGCAGCTCGACGTTTCTTGAGGCGCCTACTCGATAGTGCAGGGCAGAAGCCACTTCGTATGACTACCGACAAACATCCTGCTTACACGAAGGCAATTCGTTGGATCGTGGGTCGTAAGGTCTTACATCGACGCAATCAGTATTTGAACAATCGCATGGAGCAGAATCATCGAGGGATCAAGCAGCGCTATTACCCGATGCTCGGCTTCGCCAAGTTCGAGTCAGCGAGTCGTTTCTGTAGCGCTTTCGACGAACTGCGTAACTATCTAAGAGTCCGGTCCGCGGGTAGCGAGCATGTTCGAGCGGACGTTCGAAGGAAGATGTTCACCGAAAGATGGTCGACTCTAATGACCGAGTTGTCAGCTTAATTAGTAGGGATCGATCGTGTATTCAGGTCGGCCAGATCACTAAGTGAGGACTGAGATCTGACAGAACCCCCTGAACGCCGTTCCGGTCGACCCCGGCGCCCCGGCCACCCCGGCATTGTTTACGAGAATGTCGATATGACCTGCCTCTGAGGTGATCTTTTCGACCGCAACCCTGATCGACTCTTTGTCCGTAACATCCATCTTCGCCGTGTAGGCCTTGCGACCCAGGGCTTCGACCTGCCTCGCAGCGTTCGCCGCATTCTCCTCGCTGAGATCGGCAATCGCGACGTCGGCGCCCTGCTCGGCCATCTTCAGGACAATCCCAAGGCCAAGACCCTGGCCTCCGCCGGTTACCAGCGCCACTTTTCCATTCAAATCTGCAAACATTTACCAGTTCCTGCTCTTGGTTGGGTTATTTGACGTCGCTGCGACCTCTCGAGGTCGAGCACGCACTTCTTCAACTATCTCGACATGCCAATCTACCAATAAATGGCATAGCGCGATGCCGAACGAGGACTAATGTGTGGATATGGCACAGCGACGCAAGATTTACATAACGGGTGGAGGCGGTTCGGGTAAAACAACACTCGCCAGGCGGCTGGCCGGCGCCACTGGAATTCCGTGCTTCGAGCTCGACGCGATTCTCTGGACCGATAGCAAAACAGGTGAACGCGTGCCCTCGAGCGAACGACAGCGGCTGATCGGGGAAATCGCTTCTCGTCCGTCGTGGATTGCCGACGGCGTTTACGTCGGCTGGGCACAAGAAATCTGGAATACGGCCGATCTCATCATCTATCTGGATCCCCCGCTGAAGCTGATGCTATGGCGGATATTCTGGCGGCATTTGAAGGCTGAAATAGCGCGCAACAATCGTCACCCTGGCTGGCGGAAACTCTTTAGATTCATGAAATTTGTAGCGCAATCTCACCGATCTCCGGAAACCGGCGACATCGATGACGACAGAGATGAAATTCTGACGCGTGCGAAAATTAATGCCAAAGTAAACCAACACCGAGACAAAGCGCTGGTCATCGAACGAAAGGTCGACATTGATGAAATCCTGGCGATCATCGGCCACAAATGATCTATCTCCGGCATTAACATTCAGTTCCCGCTGCTCCAGAGCCTGAAGAATGTCAAGTCAAAGCCCCAATTCGAAATAGCGAGGAAAAAAAATGCCGTCTGCCACTTCACTGCCTGCCGTTTCAGCCGACACCGTATTCGAAGCGGTCGGCCACTGGGCGAAAGTGCCGCACGGCATCTGGCTCCGTGAAGCGACCGGCGTAGCTGTCGACAGCGCAGACAACGTATTCGTGTTCAACCGCGGCAACAAACCAGTCCTGGTATTCGACCCGGACGGTAACGTCATCGACATGTGGGGCAACGACAATCCACCCGATAAGGTCCGAATTATCAAAGACCCCTACGGCAACGCCTCGCAGTTCTGGGACACCTGGTTCAACCGCCCACACGCGATCACGATCGATCACGAAGACAACGTATGGCTGGTCGACGACAACGGCTGCAAGATTCACAAGATGTCGAGATCAGGTGAGTACCTGATGACCATTGGCTCAGGCACACCGGCGCCCGAACAGAGCGGCGACATGTTCAATCGGCCAACCGATGTCGCTATCTCGAAAAAAACCGGCGAGATTTTCATTTCCGACGGATACCGCAACTCCCGCGTCCACCGGCTCGACCCTGAAGGCAAACTCATTAAGTCGTGGGGCACGATCGGTACAGACCCCGGCGAATTCAACGTACCTCACAACATCGCCCTTATAGACGATGAAGAAGTCATAGTTTGCGACCGCGAAAACTACAGGGTGCAGGTGTTCTCGCTCGACGGTGAATACAGGCGGGAGTGGATGGTCCACAAGGCTGTCGCGGTCGAAGTCACTGGCACCGGCGACGACGTTCGCATCTACATTGCTGAGCAGGGCCCTACGAAGGGATCGCCTAACCGGGGTCGGCCAAATCTTGGCAACCGCGTCGGCGTGTACGACCGTGAAGGAAACCGCATCGCTCGCTTTGGTTCGAGGAATATCGGCGAGGAACCCGATCAGTTCCTGTGGCCCCACAGCCTGGCCATCGATTCACACGGCGACGTCTACGTCGCTGAGGTCTCCTACGTCGAATGGGGCATGGGCCTGACGCCACGCCGAGAGGTCGCATCGCTCCGAAAGTGGGCACGCACAGGCGATTAGGTTCGGATTCGCCGACAGCTTCGAGCCCGCACCATGGCGACGCGGCCCAACATCAGCCTCTGTCCCAGGGCCGCCTGCAAAATCCGTCATATCACTTCGACCGAGAAGAAGAGGGTGAATTCAATCGGTCGTCGCAACACCTTAGAGATGGAGGTGTTTCGCTATGGGTATCAGAAAGC
>JAQBVG010000045.1 GCA_027623655.1 Chloroflexota bacterium | reverse complement strand
CGATTACGAGGATTACGACGACGATGAGGACTGGGAGTAAGTGACATTGAAGCTTCCGGCGGTGTTTGGGCGTAACTGTCTGGTACAGGAAGGTGCGTACAGGGAGAAACAATGCCAAATTACACAATTATTGGACTAGGGCGAATCGGAACGTCGTTGGGGATGGCAATACGTGGGCGCCAGTCAGGAAGTACCCGTGTTATCGGTTACGATGCCGAAAATAATGCGCAGTCTCTGGCACAGCGAATGGGTGCGGTGGATTCCATTGAATGGAATATGGACAGGGCGGTCGCGGACGCCGACGTGGTGGTCGTAGCAACACCAGCTGGCGCACTCTACGACGTATTCGACGCAATCGGAGGACATCTCAAACCCGGCGCGGTCGTAACTGACACGTCGCCCTCGAAACGAGCGGTCCTGGCCTGGGCCGAAGAACTCCTTCCGGGTAATGCCAGCTTCGTTGGTGGGAACCCTCTGACCGGAGCTTCGATCACGTCGCAAAAGGACGCGTCTGGGCATATCTTCTACAACGCCAAGTGGGCAGTTGTCACCCCACGTACGGCCGGCCGAAAGGCAATTGAAGCCGTCACCGACATGATTGAGCTGGTGGGCGCTCAACCTGTGTTCATGGATGCCCATGAACACGACTCGTTTGCTGCAGCCACGACGAGTCTTCCTGCAGTGGTCGCTGCTGCTGTCATGAATGCTGTAAGTACATCTCCTTCCTGGTCCGAAATCAGCCGTTTCGTGGGTCGGGACTTCGATCAGCTCACATCGTCGGCCGCTTCAGACCCCGCGTCGTCCCATAGTGCCGCCGCGACGAACTCAGATATGTTGATCCACTGGATCGACCAGCTGATCGAACGATTCCAGCTGGTGCGCGCCGGACTTGCGGATGAACAAGAACGGTTTGCTTCCAACGGAGCCGTTGCAGATTCTTTCGTCCAAGCATGGGAACAGCGTGCTCGCCTCGAAGCCGGTGTCGCAGATCGGCGCCCTGAAACGGGTGAACACAACGCAATCCCCTCTGCAAATGAGAGCATGATGGGTCTGTTTTTCGGTAGCCGCTTCGCAAAAGTGTTGGGCACCGGCAAAGAAAAGAAAAAAGACTCGACGAAATATGATCGACGCAAATTGAATTAACGGGTGTCGAATGCCAGTAACGATTGCACGGCCGCGCTCGTTGCGCGGTGAAATCATCGCTCCCGGAGACAAATCAGTTTCCCATCGGGCAATAGTGTTTAATGCCCTGTCGAACACTGGAACGGCGCGGATAACCAATTTCTCACCTGGAGCGGATTGCACTTCCACCGTTGAGATAATGCGCGCACTCGGGGTCGAGATCACTCGTGAGTCAGGCGGTCCCGGTATCGGGGATAGTCTGACAGTGAAAGGTGTTGGTCTCGACGGACTACAAGAGCCCGCTGACATTCTCGACGCAGGAAACAGCGGCACGACGACCAGGCTCATGTCGGGGGTGCTTGCGGGCCGGGGTATCCTGACGATCCTGACTGGTGACGACTCTCTCAAATCCCGCCCCATGGGCCGTGTCGTGGTTCCTCTGTCGTTGATGGGTGCGCACATCTCCGGCCGGTCTGGAAATACCCTGGCTCCGCTGGTCTTCCACGGTGGTTCTCTAAAGGCAATTAATTACGCGATGCCAGTGGCATCAGCCCAGTTGAAATCTTGCCTGCTACTGGCCGGACTCCGCGCTGAAGGAGTCACATCCTTAACTCAACCGGCCGAGTCGAGGGATCACACCGAGCGGATGCTGTCGGCTATGGGTGTCAAGCTGACGAAATCGGGTCTGGACCTGGCAGTGGAACCCACCGAACTCGACACGGTCGACGTCGAGGTCCCCGGTGATATCAGTAGCGCCGCTTTCTGGATGGTTGCCGGAATCTGTCATCCTGACGCTGAGCTGTTGATCAAGAATGTAGGGGTCAATCCAACGCGGGCTGGAGTCATCACAGCGCTCCAACAGATGGGAGCGAATCTGTCTCTTATAAACGAGCGAGAGGTCGCCGGTGAACCCGTTGCAGATGTGGTCGCGAAGACCAGCGAACTGAATGCAATCGAACTGTCTGGTGACATAGTTCCCCTGCTGATCGATGAGATTCCCGTTATCGCTGTTGCCGCAGCGATGGCTAACGGTACAACAGTCGTTCGGGACGCCGCTGAATTGCGTGTGAAAGAGTCTGACCGAATTCAGGCGACCGTTACATGGTTGAAAGGTGCGGGAATCGACGCCCAGGGCACCGATGATGGCATGATTATCACCGGTGGAGGATCAATAGGGGGCGGGCAATTCCAGAGTTATGACGACCACCGGCTGGCGATGAGCCTCGGTGTGGCTGGCCTGCTATCAGACGAGCCGATCACAATACTGGACCCTGATGTGGCCGGAATATCTTATCCGGGATTCTGGAGAACGATTGAAGAACTCGGTGGATCCGTTGGATAGCAACCCGGTACCAGTACAACAGGCCCTGGTTGTTGTCATATCTGGGCCTTCGGGCGTCGGCAAGGACGTGATGATCGAACGAATGATGGGATCAGGTCGCCTGGGCTTCCATTTCACCGTTACCGCCACGACTCGCGACCCGAGGCCCGGCGAGCGTGATGGCATCAACCACCATTTCAAGACCGTCGATGAGTTCATGACAATGATCGGCGGAGACGAACTCCTCGAATGGGCTCAGGTTTACGACAATTATTACGGTGTGCCAAAACAGCAAATTCGCGATGCCCTGGGTATGGGCAAACACGTCATCATACGGGTCGATGTTCAGGGGGCGAACCGGCTACGGGAATTGATGCCTGAAGCACTTCTGATTTTCATCGTTCCACCTTCATTGGACGTACTGCAGCAACACCTTGAGAAGCGCGGCGTTGATTCAGACAAAGAAATGCAGAAACGACTTGTTGCAGCCACTACCGAGATAAACCAGGCAAGCCTGTTCGACTATTCGGTTACGAATGAAGAGGACCGGCTAGACGAAACGGTCGACAAAGTTGTCTCGATCATCGAGTCCGAAGCACTGAGAAATCCGCCGCGTGTTGTGAGTATTTAAGCATGCGACGCTCCACCGTTCAAGATACCGGGGTGCTGGCTTCCGACGAAACATTTCAGTTGGAATCTCTGCGCCTCAAGGCCAACCGCTCTTCCGGAATCATCGCCAGCAGTTCTGACGTCGTATTGCTCATCGTCAGCGGACCGGGGCGTGTGTCGACAGCTGACAGAGTTCACGAACTTTCGGCGTCCAACCACGCGTACATCAACGCAGGGATTGGATTCGAAATCACAGCCGGGACCGAGGAAATGATCTACCTCATGGCCACCTGCCCCGGAGGGAATCTAGAAACTCGCCAGACACACGATTTTCAGGGTCGCACAGGTGGAGTCACCATCCTCAGGACCGACCGTTACGATCACTTTCCGGACTCGGGACTGGTGCGGGGCGGCATGTTTTTCCTCGATGAAGAAAAATTCGCCACCTACCATTCCCACGACGCGGCGGCAGAGGTTTTCGTCTTTCTGAAGGGTGAATGTGATGCGAAGGTAGAAGGCGTCAAGGAGAGGTTTTCGCCTGGCGATGTTTTGTATGTACCGGCCGAAGAAAAGCACGAACTGGCGAACGGTGGAGAGGGTCGACTTGAGGTGTGGTTGACTGTCACACCGAACGTAACACCTAGTCACACTTTCTATGCCGAACAATCCGACGGGACCTGGTTGAGGGTCACACACCGGTTGGACGGCAGGAAGTCTCGGCCACCCGGTCTATAGTCGTGCCAACACTACGTCCGTTAACTCGGTTCGTATGTGCCCGCAGTGAATCGTCCCCGCTGTAGCTCCACGTACCGTTCTGCTGTCATCAACGGTGTGTGCTTGCTGAGAACTTCCTTTGCACCGGCTGCACCATTTCCGAGTAGATCGAGGATAGTTGAGGTCATGATTTTCGCCGGAGCAACCACCGCCCGATCGTAATCCTCGATCAGGTAGTCGTGACCATGCCCCACTCCGGACGCCGAATTCGCGTATGGGTGAATCACGGGCATGATGGTGCTCAAATCACCCATATCGGTCGAGCCTCCATGCGTTTGCTCATCTGGAACGATGCTGATCGAATCTTTTCCGAAGAGATGCTCCGTATTCCTGACAAAGAGCTTCTTCATCGACGGATCCTGCCTCATCGGGTGATAACCCGCGATTGCCTGGACTTCAACCGTCGCCCCCATCGCGAGGGCACCCGCTCGGTAGCAGCGTACGACTTTCTCGGCGATCGGCTCGATCGCTTCGAGTGATATTGCCCTGATCCGACCCTCATACACGACCTCACCAGGCACCGAGTTCACCGATGCGCCACCATTCGTGATGATGCCGTGGACGCGTACAACATCCAGTTCCCTGAAGGTTTCGCGCTGGGTATTCACAGCGAGGTTCGCCAGCATAGCCGCCTGGAGTGCGTTTACTCCGGATCCCGGCGAGCCACCAGCGTGCGCGGACCTGCCGATGTATCGCACCAGATGTGAAATATGGGCATTCGAGGTGCCACCGATACTAAACGCCGAGTCTCCATTGCCGGCCGAGGTGTGCACCATCATCGCCATGTCCACATCGTTGAACGTTCCAAGACGAATCATTTCCTGCTTTCCGGACAGGAATTCGATCTCACGTGCGGCCTTGAGCTCTAATCTTCCCTGGATGTCGATGAATTCTTCGGCTGGTGTAATAACGAATGCCACGTTGCCCGAAAGCGCCCCCCGCACCTCTGGTCTGGTCAATGCGGTAGCTACTCCCAGCAGTGAGCCAATCTGGGCGTGGTGGCCACATGCATGGGCTGCTCCGGTCACCACGTCGGCCCCGGGGTGAAGTGGCACACGCAAAGAGTCCAGTTCGGCAATTACTGCAACAGTCGGCCCTGGATTTGCGCCCCGCAACACCGCTTTCATCCCAGTACGCGCTATACCGGTCACAACGTCCAGTCCGAGCGCTTGCAGCTGCTGGAGCACGTATTTCGAGGTCGTGTGCTCGTTGAACCCTGTTTCGGGTGTGCTGTAGACAGTCCTGGCCGCGTTGATCAGATCACGAGAAGCGTTGTCGATGGTCCGCAAGACGGCAGACCTTAATTCGGTGATATCAACTGGGTTCATGTGATCATCGCTCGTACGTGATGTCCGACCGAAAGCTCCGCATTCGTTCGAGATAATCCGGGATCGACATCGGCGCTTTGAATGATCCCGCGATACTTCTCCCCTTTTCTCCGTTTTCGGACAGCAGGTCTATGACGGTCAGTCCCATCGCCTTTCCGGCCTTGGTCACCGCAAGATCGTAGTTTTCGACAATGTAGTCAATTCCATGTCCGTTCCCACTTGTGGCATTTGCAGTCGGTTGGATGGTGGCAACGATCTGACTGACGTCACCCATGTCGGTACATCCCGTGCTGTGATTGAGTTCGATCACGTTGTCATCGCCGATCAACGATGCAGCGTTGTGTCGGTAAACCTCAGTCAGACGTGCGTCGTACTTCGCCGGTAAGTACCCGGGAATCGTCTGGATTCGGACCGATGCCCCGGTAGCAAGCGCACCCGCTCGAAGTGCTCGATCCACTTTCTCCGACGTGTTCAGGATCGCAGGTACATTTGAAGCCCGGACGTACGTCTCCATCCGCACGTCGGCAGGCACGGAATTGACCGCCGCTCCACCTCTCGTGATTATCGGATGGACCCGTATCGTGTCCGCGTCACGAAACGTGTCTCGCTGGGCGTTTATCGCGGCCAGTCCGATTTGAGCGGCGCTCAGTGCGTTGACACCAAGATGAGGCGATCCACCAGCATGCGCAGCTCTGCCGATGTACTGCACCGTCTTACCAATCATTCCGTTGTTAGAACCGCCTATGCCGAGGGTGCCGGTTGTCTCCCCCCCGGTATGGGTAAGCATCGCGATGTCGACGTCATTAAAAAAACCGAGCTTGATGAGCTCCTGCTTACCGCCGAAGAACTCGATCTCGCCCGCTTGCCTCAAAACCTCACGATATTCAAGTTCAATGTATTCTTCGGCGGGGGTGGCCATGAAGCTAACTTTGCCGACCAGGCCACGTTTTACCGTTTCTTCAACCAGTCCCGCAACGACGGTCAACATCGAACCGATCTGAGCGTGATGTCCACAGGCATGGGCGGCACTGGTATCTGGATCCGCAAACATGTGACCTGGAAGAATTAGTGAGTCCAGTTCACCCATGATCGCGATATGAGGGCCCGGTCTTCCCGTGTCGTATGTTCCGATAACCCCGGTCTTCGCAACTCCGCTCTGAACTTTGAGCCCGGATGCCGTGAACCATTCGGCCACGAGTTTAGACGTTCGTTGTTCACGGTAGCCGGACTCAGGATGGGTAAGGATTTCCCGTGCTACCTGCTCTAACTCACCTGCTCTGCCGCTAACGGTGGTGTTGAACGAACTTTTTAGGTCGGAACGATCAGCCATGCACTACATATTCCCAATTATCCAGGCGGGATTGTTTTGTACTGGCGGCGAGTTTAGCAGTCAGTCTCATCCTGAGCCGTGTGAAACAGGACTAATAAGAGGCAAGAACTCGCCTATACTGGGCCGCCATGAAGAAAGTAGTACTTGCTCCACAGGGATTCAAAGAAAGCCTCACAGGTCTTGAGATCGCGGAGGCCATGGCCCTGGGTGTGAAGCGAGTCTGGCCCGAGGCCGAAACGGTTGCGGTGCCGGTTGCGGACGGCGGTGACGGGACCCTGCAGGCACTTGTCGACAGTTCATCCGGGGAGGTAAGGACCGCGTTTGTCGAAGACGCGATCGGACGCCGGATCGAAGCAGAATGGGGTGCACTCGGGAACGGCACAACCGCGGTAATCGAAGTCGCTCGCGCTGCAGGACTGGCACGACTGACTATCGACGAGCGCGATCTTCGGAACACCTCGACTTTTGGTGTCGGTCAACTCTTTCTCGAAGCTTTGAATGCAGGTTTTTCTGACTTCATTATCGGCGTCGGGGGCAGTGCCACTAATGACGGTGGCGCGGGAATGATTCAGGCGATGGGCGGAAAGCTGCTTGGTAAGGACGGCAGGGAGCTCGCAAGGGGTGGAATCGCACTCGCCGACCTTACTGACATCGACGTGTCTGGCCTTGATTCTCGCATGGTTGATGCCAGCGTCCTCGTCGCATGTGATGTCAACAACCCGCTCTGCGGTCCTCGTGGCGCGTCGGCAGTATTCGGGCCGCAAAAGGGTGCCACTTCACAGGACGTGCAGGACCTCGACCGCGCCCTTGCGAACTACGCAAGGGTAATTGCGAAAGACCTGCACACCGACGTGGCGGAGATCCCTGGCGCAGGTGCATCCGGCGGCCTGGGGGCGGGCCTGATGGGATTTTTCGACGCTCGACTGCGACTCGGCGCCGACATAGTCATGGATGCCGTCAACATCGACGAGCACTTGAAGGACGCCGAGTTAGTGATCGTCGGCGAGGGACAGTTTGATCGCTCGACCGTGTTCAACAAAGCACCCGTCGCTGTGGCCCGGCGGGCCAAGAAATACGGAATCCCGGTGATTGGAATAGCCGGGTCGCTCGGGGCTGGGTTCAGAGAAGTCCACGAACACGGCATAGATGCCGTGTTCAGCCTGGTGAACCGGCCTATGTCTCTTCGCGCTGCCATGGAGGACACAAGACGCCTGGTAACGATCGCTACCGAGGAAGCTTGCAGGGCAATGGCGATAAATCTGTGACAACAGCATTTCTCTCTGATGCCCCCTGCATTTCCGGGACACCACCCGGCAGCGTTTAGCTGTTTGCCAGTATCACCAGGTGCACTTCGAGCGGGCCGTGTATTCCGGTCACGATAGTTCCTTCGATATCAGCTGTCTTGCTGGGTCCCGATATGAGGTTCATAGAACCGGCAAGCTCGCCGGAAAGAAAATCGTCACGTTCCATCGCAAACAGTTCGTCGAGAGAATCGAGCACGTCGCCGGGCCGCATCACCGCTACGTGTGTCGGTGGAGCCAGCGATAGCAGCCGTGAGAGACCTTTCCTGGGATGGAGTACCACCGTTCCAGTTTCGGCAATTGCAAAGTCGACGCCCGTAATACCGACCTCGGCGCCGAACAGACTTTCTCGTGCCTTATCCCGATCAGTGGAACTGGCGTCATCTCCCAGCGCGGTCACCCCGAGCGTGGCGCCAAACGATGTGATCGCCGCTTCTAGCGGAATGGTTGAAAGTACGTCATGGGTGGAACGCAGGACAGTCTTTGCCTCTTTCTGCCTGCAGATTTCGCCGATCAATTCTGCCGCATCCTCAGGGTTCGCGACTCGATGGACTTTCCAGCCTGAAGTTATTGCGGACTCAGCCATATGCTCGACAAGATCGGACGACCTCGATGACGCATCCGACACAGCGTGTGTAGCTCTGGTTCTTGCAACTTCTGCGTCCTCAAAGATTGCCGTTGCGAGGTCCGCAGAAGGCACCAGCATTTCGGTTCTGCCGAGGTCCGAGGTAATTCCTGCAATGAACTTTGCTCTATCGGTCAATCCAGGTCTCGTTTCGTGTGCTTTGTTCGGACTGAGAGCAGGGATTTGAGTGATTTCGGAGATATCAGCGGAAAATCTCTGGTCACTGTCCAACCGGAAATCGGAGGTGGTGCCTTCTTGATCCAACCACCACGCGAGAGTGGTCTGATCATGATCCGTGCCACACGTGCGCCAAGGTCGAATCGGCGACGCCCCATCATGCCGAACCGCCAAGCCTTCCATACGGCCCGTTCTTTGATCGAGGATGTCCGCTCCCGGGCGTCAACTTTCCCTTCCGCAGTTCTCCAGCGCAGTTCCAGCAGCATACGGGGGATGTTAATTTTGACAGGGCACGCCGAGTGGCACGCCCCACAGAGTGAAGATGCGTTGGGGAGGTTACTGGCGTCTTTTAGTCCGGTGAGCACGGGGGAAACGATGGAGCCGATCGGACCCGGATACACCCACCCATAGGCATGTCCACCGACCTTCCGGTACACGGGGCAGGCATTAAGACATGCACCACACCTGATGCAGTTGAGCGATTCTCGCATCCTCGTCTCGGCAAGCAGCCTGTCACGGCCGTTGTTCATGATCACCAGGTGAAATTCTTCCGGGCCGTCTTCTTCGTCCGGCTTCCGCGGCCCGTTCACCATCGTGACGTAGGTGGAAATTCTCTGGCCCGTAGCCGACCGAATCAGGATGCGCAACATGGTGGAGAGGTCTTGGATCGACGGAACGATTTTCTCCATCCCCATGACTGCGACGTGTATCCGCGGGACCGAGGTCGACATACGACCGTTGCCCTCGTTCGTGACGAGTGCAATCGATCCCGACTCGGCCACCGCAAAATTCACTCCGGTCACCGACATATCGGCCCGTTCGAAAACTGCTCTGAGTTTGGATCTAGCCATACGGGTCAACTGGACGGCATCCGGAACGGGGTCACCATCCTTGAAATCGTCGCTTAGCAGGGCCGCAACATCTTTTCGAGATTTGTGTACAGCCGGGGCGATCAGGTGGTAAGGCGTTTCACCCGCCAGCTGGATTATGTACTCACCCAGGTCCGTCTCGACCGCCTCAATCCCCGCATCGATAAGTGCGTCGGCAAGGGCCATCTCCTCTGAAACCATCGATTTAGATTTGATGACGGTTTTTACGTCATTGGCTTTCGCAAGTCCGAGGATGTGCTGTCGTGCCTCTTCCGCGTCGTCGGCGAAAAAAACATGCCCACCGTTCTTTTCCACGCTGTCAGCGAGAAGGTCCAGGTAGTGATCAAGATGCGCGATCGTGTGATCCTTGATGGCCTTGCCCTTCGTGCGCAGCTCCTCCCAGTTGTCGGTATTGGCAGCGGCGGTCAGACGACCTTCATGGAACCCGGTGTAGACGTGCTCGAGTGACTGCTGGATCTGATCGTTGACCAGCGTTTGTGAGGCCTTGAACCTGAAATGGGTCGTCTGCGGTTTCATCGATCCGGTCCCGTGGAACGGATCGAGTCTGCAAGAATTTCAGCGATATGAACCACCCGTACCGAAGAACCACGCCGTCGCAAACCACCCTGCATCTGGAACACACAACCGGTGTCGGCTGCAACGACGGATTTGGCCCCGGTTTGCACGATATTGTCGAGTTTTTCATTGAGGATCGCCGAGGATATATCGGGCATTTTCACCGAAAACGCCCCGCCGAACCCACAGCAGACATCGGCCCGGTTCAGCGGTGTCAGCGTTAGTCCCTCGACGTTGCTGAGTAGTTCGAGAGGTGGCCCGTCGATTCCTATCTCGCGCAGGAGATGGCAACTCTTGTGGTAAGTGACGCTGTCATCCAAACTGCCCCGAATCGCGTCGGTGCCAAAAAACTTATCGATGAACTCGGTGAATTCATAAAGCCGTTCACCGACACGACGGGCCCGCTCCAGCAGGCCCGGGTCTCGATCGAACAGATCACCGTAGTAGTTTCTAACCATCGCGGCACAGGAGCCCGACGGCACCACGATGGGTCCGTCAACATTTTCAAAAAGTTCGATGAAGCGTGTCGCGACAGGTAGAGCCTGCGACCGAAATCCACTGTTGAAAGCCGGTTGTCCGCAACATGTTTGATCACCAGGGAAATCTACCTGAACACCAAGGTGTTCGAGCACTTCGACTGCGCTGAATCCGACGCCAGGTGCGAGTTGGTCGACCATGCACGAGGCAAACAAAGTCACGCGAAGCGGACGTGCTGTGAGAGGTGATGTATCAGGCATTACGCGAAACTACCAGATTCCCGTTCGAAAAATGGGACAATTGCTCTGGATGACCGTGATCATAGTTATGATATTGCCGCTCGAATTTATCTGTTATTGCGAGAAGACGTTTTAAATGGGTCCAAAAAAGTACGACATCGTGGTCATCGGAGCCGGGATCATCGGTCTGTCGACCGCTATGAAACTCCTCGAGAGATGTCCGAATCTCAATGTCGCGGTCATAGAGAAAAATGCAACTGAAGGCACGCAACAGAGTGGCCACAATTCAGGTGTTATTCACTCGGGCATTTACTACCGGCCGGGTTCGTTCAAAGCAGAATTCTGCGTGGCCGGCCGCGCCTCGATGACGAAATTCTGTGAGGAAAACGAAATTCCGGTCTGGACCTGTGGGAAGCTAATCGTCGCGACCGATGCGGCGGGAGAGGAACGGCTTACGACTCTTGAGCAGCGTGGAACGGAAAACAGGGTCGAGGGGCTGCGATTTGTCGATCAGGATGAGATGTCGGAAATCGAACCCCATGTCGTTGCCCGCAAGGCGTTGTATGCCCCGGGAACCGGTATTGTCGACTACCGGAACGTGACCGCGGCCTACGCCGACCGTGTCAGAAATTCTGGCGGTCAAATATTTTTCAACACGGAGTTGAATGGCTCGAAGCGGGTCAGTGGATCCACCATCCTCGAAACCACCGCTGGTGACTACGAAACGGCGAACGTAATTAATTGCGCCGGTCTGCATTCCGATATCGTGGCCGAAACAATGGGAGTGAACACAGGCCTGCGGATCATTCCATTTCGCGGGGAGTACTACAAACTCCGCAAAGAGAGCGAGCACCTTGTAAAGGGGTTAATTTACCCGGTGCCCGATCCTGCGTTCCCGTTTCTTGGAGTACACCTGACCCAGACCATGAAGGGTTGGGTTGAGGCCGGTCCAAATGCAGTTCTTGCTACAAAACGCGAGGGCTACCGGAAACGAGACTTCGCTTTCAGCGAATTTCTTCGTACCATCACATTCCCGGGCTTCTGGAAGATGGGGCTACGGGAATGGAAGACCGGGGTGTGGGAGATAAACAGATCGCTACGCAAAGGCGTTTTCCTGAAAAGCCTTCAGCAGCTCGTGCCGGAACTGACAGCCGACGACCTCGCAGGTACAGGCTCCGGGGTACGCGCTCAAGCCGTCGATCGCTCTGGAAAGCTCGTGGACGACTTCAGGATCGAACAGTCGGACGGTGCTATCCATGTGTTGAATGCGCCGTCGCCCGGCGCCACGTCCTCGCTGGTGATTGGCGATTACGTGGCCGACATGGCGGAAAAGGATTTTTCGCTAAGCCCGGTCGTGTCCTCCGCCGTCAGTTAGCCACCCTGAGGTTCTCAACCCGGCTCTAGCGCATACGGTTTTCACCGTTCCACATGTCGGGATTAGTTCCTAATTTAACTTTTACTGTTTCGGTCGCGGCGCTTAACTCGGCTGCCACGTCATCGTCAAGTTCGTACTCGAAAGCAGGGATATTGAGATCAAGTTCTTCTGGTGATCTTGCTCCGACCAGCAGTGCCGTGATTCCCGGACGAGATCGAACCCAACTCAGGGAAATCTTCGCCGGGTGTTCTCCGAGCCGTTTTGCAATTCCGATGACCCTGTCGATCGCTGCGAACGCCTCTGTTTCGCACCCATCTTGGCCATGATTTGCCAGAGGTCTGCCGTTGTTGAACAACCGCGACCGCGATAGGCCGTCCGGTACGTCATCTGGCGAGGCATACCTGCCGGTAAGTAAACCCTGGGCAAGAGGGCTGTAACAGATGAGCCCGACATTACTTTCCAGGCACCTGGGCAATATCTCGACTTCGATGGGCCGCCAGAGCAGGTTGTAAGGGAGTTGGTCTGTGACGACATCAGAAGATTCGAGCGCGTCGGAAAGGTCTCGGACACCAAAATTGCAAACACCGATTGCGCGTATTTTCCCTGAGGCGCGCAGTTTGATGAGTGCGGCCATCGAATCTTCGATCGCTACAGAATGATTCGGCCAGTGAATCTGGTACAGGTCGATGTAATCGGTCTGTAGGCGGTCCAGGCTTGCGTCGCAGGTCTCTTCCACCAGCTCAGGTAAAAGATGAGGTGGAGATATCTTCGTAGCGATCACCGCTTCATTGCGTCGACCGACCAGTGCCCGTCCCAGTACCTCTTCGGAGTGCGAGTCATCGTTGTAGCCCTCGGCCGTATCGAAGAAATTGATTCCTTTGTTCAGGGCGGCCCTGACGGTCGCTATCGACGCAGTGTCGTCCTGGGGTCCCCAGACCTTGCCACCGGCGAACGGCCAACAACCGAGGGCGAACTCAGAAACATCTATCCCGGTCGTGCCAAGCGGTTTGTACTGCAAACGAAGTCTCTCCTAATTTCATTTATTCGCTGCAAAGCAGGACGAGTCTCAACGTGTTCACTCAAGTGGTAGCGAACTAGAACAGTTGCGAACTTTAGCATCAGTTGTGCGTTCACTGTTGCGGGGCTCAAGAGATCGATATCGGATATCATCGTTGAAGTTAGGGAACGTTGCGGATTGAACAAACCCGGAGGTCAAAATGATCAAGGTCAGCATCGTCAGTTCTGCCAATCGAGCCGAAGGAGTGGCGGAATCGCTGCGGCTGATTGACGACGAAGTAGTGATTCCTGATCGACCGGTCATGGTCAAGCCAAACTTCGTTACGACCAGCAATCAACTGGCGGCCACCCATGTCGACTCTACGAGAGCAACTCTCGAATATCTCTCAGGCAAGGGTGTTCGTGAATTTATCGTTGCGGTGGGTCCGGCAGTGGGTACGCCCAAATCAGGCTTTCGTAACTACGGCTACCTTGCTCTGACCAGTGATTTCGATATCGAATTCCTGGACTTGAACACCGACGATCGAGTCCCCGTTCCCGCTTTCGACGACCAACTAAACCCACAAACCCTCTTCATGTCGAAGCGACTTTCAGAATCGTACGTCGTGTCGGTTTGCCCGATGAAAACCCACAACAACGTTGTGGTTACCCTCGGGCTCAAAAACGTTCTTGTTGGCACGCTGTCCGGGCGTGAGCAAAAAGTAAAAATTCATAAAGGCAGTAAGGCCATTAATTTGACACTGGCCAAAATGGCCCAACATGTCGAGCCGGACCTGACTGTAATTGACGGCGTAATCGGCATGCAGGGCAACGGGCCCATCGATGGTTTCGAAATGCCTTCCAACGTTGTCATAGCGTCACACCATGGGATAGCGGCCGACGTGGTAGGGTTGCAGGTCATGGGTTACCAGCTCGCTCAGGTCGGCTATTTGCGATACGCAATGGAACTCCGCAACCTGACGCTCGACGATATTCGGACTGTCGGGCGAGAGATTGACGATGTGCGGGTCTCGTACAAGGACCATGACCAGATCGAGGAGCAGTTGACCTGGCCGCTAGAGGGCGATTGGCGCAGTGCGATCGACCGCGGTTAGTCCGCTCACCTCGCTCAATCACAAATCTTAACTGCCGTTCGTTGCGTATCGAGAATCGATCGCACTGCTTCAGGTTCCATCTTAGAAAATTAAAACAGGCCTCGGGATCGAGTCGCTCTAGATCGATCACCGACAGGGATGATAGTAAGACGTTTGGCGAAAATGACTAGTTCGGTTGTCTCTCGGTTTGTAATTGTCGTACTGGCTCTGGCAGCAATCATCGTCGGAGCCTGCTCGAAGGGTACTGAAACGACTCCATCGCCATGGATTAACCCGCCCGACGACCCGACCCCCACGCCGGTAATAACGACCGAGAACGGTGTCACCCGGGTAACAGTGCACCTGTCGTCGTTCGAGGGCGCCGGACAGGTCGGGACCGCCACACTGAGCTCGAGTGGCGACACGACACTCATAGAAATTGCTGTATCACCCAGGGCGAGCGACGCCCAGCCAATCCACGTTCACGCCGGGTCGTGTGACGATGTCGGTCCAGTGATTCACGCCCTCAGAAACGTTGTGAACGGAAAATCTTCGACAATCATCGATCGGCCACTTGGTGAAATTCTTGGTGGCGATGTCTTGATTAACGTTCATGCTTCGTTCGCCGACGCCTCGAATTACACGGCTTGCGGTCCCCTACCTCCGCAACTGGCTTCAGAGACCGGCGGTTAAGCCGCGTCGGAGGACTGTTCTGCGATCTCAGCGGGCGCAGGCAGCTCGACCCTGACTACCGTACCTCGTCCTCTTGCGGACTTGAGCGTGAGACGACCGCCATGTAGTTCGACGATCTGCTTGCAAATTACCAGGCCGAGACCGGTTCCTGGCACTTCCCTTGTCTCCGCGTTGTCGGCCCTGAAAAACGGCGTGAACATCTTTGCCTAATCTTCGATGGATATCCCGATACCCTGATCGATTACGTCGATGTTGTAGCAGGCATCGTCGCCTGAAACAAAGATCTTGATTTCGGTATGTTCGGGCGAATACTTGGAGGCGTTTGAGACCAGGTTCGTTACAACTTGATCGAGTCGAATGCGATCACCATCGAGTTCAACCAGATCGTCTGAGTGTTTTACGGTGATCGTTTGCGATTTCTGGGCCACCACCGGAGCCATTGATTCGGCAACGCCATCTACGATGTCACTCAATTTGACCGGCGCGACGATGAGATCCAGCTCGTTGGCTTCGACTCGGGAGAGATCGAGCAAATCTTTAAGCAACAGGCGCATCTGGGAATCCCCGCGGCCGATCGCCCGAACCATGCTCATTTCACGCTCTGAAAGGTTACCTTCCTTGTTTTTCGACAACATCCCGATGAACGCCGAAATGCTTGCCAGGGGATTCCCCAGTTCGTGTGTGACAACCGAGAGCAAACGAAGTCTCTCCTCGTCGGCGGTCTTGAGGTCGGCATTCCTCCGATCAAGCTCGGAAACAAGTAGATGCTCGTGATCGAGCAGCTCTTCCAGTTGCAATCGGGCCTCGGTTTGAGCGCGATGTCCGCGGATCGCAACGATCATCAGGCTAGAAAACACCACGGCCATCACACCGATCAGCATCCAGAAACGGAATCGTGCGCCGGCGGCTGTGGCAGCATCAATTGCGGCCGTAACGTCTCGATACATTACGACAGTGGTTTCATGGGAATCATGTGAGGGGACACTGCCTTCACGGTAGACCGGGACTCGCGTTATGACGGCCTCGATCAACGCCGCGTGTCCATCCAGACCACTCACTGCGGCTGAACCGACGTAAGTACTGGTCGCTTCAACCGGTCCGCTGGCATAACCCGAAGCGTCGCCGATGTAAAAATGATCCGTTGAATAGACAATTTTCCCGAATCTATCAAGGATGTCGACTCTTGCCACCTGTTGGCCCACAAGCGCGTCCAACACGATGCGATCAGTCTCTGATGTGTCGTTCGGAATCATCAGGTTCATTTCGCCATTCGGGTTTGTGCTACGACTTATCGTCTCAACGATTCGGAAGGTCGAAACCTTTGCCGGTTCCAGAGCCTCGGTCTCAAGGCGGGAAACTACGATCGCCCTCTCGACCCGACTCGAAACGACATTGACCGCGATCAGAGCAGCAAGAACGACCAGCACGCTGGCGAACGCGTACTGTTTCACCGGGGAGAACGCCCCGAAATACTCGTCTTTGGATCGAGGTAAACGGCTCGACCCTGTTTCCTCATCGTTCAGAGTGCTTGTTTCCACATTCAAACACTAATCTGCTACGGCCATCTGGACTTATGCGCCAATACCGATTGTGTTTACGTAATATTGCGCAGCCACATTTGAACTGTTTGGCTCGTACAGGGAGATGCCATGATCGTCCGTTTTGACACGGTTAAAGCGCTGTTTCGGCTCGGTTACCCGGGAGACATGAAGTGAAAATCAGGGACGTCGACTACGAAATACTCGCCTGGCCGGAACTTGATCCGCCCTTCTGGATGTCACTTTTGCCGGTCAATCGGCCTCATGAGCTGATAGTCAAAATCAGCACCGACGAAGGTATCGTCGGCATCGGTCACACGGATCAGATTCCGGGCGTATATCGCGTCGACACGCATGGACGGCTGCAGGCCGGTAACGCTTCCCGGATTCTCCCGGACCTGTTGGCGCCAATTCTGATGGGCCGAGACCCGACGGATATCGAAGCTCTCTGGAACGACATGTTCGGTGTCACATATAAAAAACACTGGAACCGATATGGTTGGTCGCGTGGTCAAATTATGGCTGTGATCGCTGCATGTGATATGGCACTGTGGGACATTCGATCAGAGGAGGCCGGGCAGCCGGTATTCCGCCTCCCTTGGTGGCTCCAAGACGTCTGTGCGTTGCTACATGGCCGGCGGCTACTACCGCGAGGGCAAGTCCATCGACCACTTGAAAAGAGAAATGACTGTTTTCAGGAAACAGGGTTATACCGCCGTGAAAATGAGAGTCGGGGGAGAATCGCTGGGCGTTGATGTGGAGCGTGTTGCGGTGGCTCGCGAAGCCCTGGGGCCTTCTGTGTTGTTGATGCTTGACGCAAACGAAGCTTATGAATCGGACGCTGGCATCAGTGCAGCTAGAGCGTTTGCGCCTTACGACATATTCTGGTTTGAAGAACCGGCAAGATGGTACGAGGGCGCATCGGTATGGAAACGTGTTGCTAACGAAGGCGGAATAGCCATTGCCGGTGGCGAGCAGGCCGCGACTCGATGGGAGGCGGCAGATCTTGTCGATTCCGGCGCGATCTCGTTCATGGAATTCGACTGCATGCGGACTGGAGGGCCCAGCGAATGGCTAAAAGTTGCCGAGATTTGTAATCGGGCAAACATCCCGATGGTCCCTCACCACGGGCCGCACATTCACGTGCACCTCGTATCGGCGGCGTCAAACGGTCTGCTGGTCGAGGTATTCCCGGACCCTGCCGAGTACGCGCCCGATGACGAGCTCGAGTTCACTCGGTGGGACCGCAAGCTCGAGATGTTCAGCAAATATCCGAAGATCGTGGACGGAAACATGGTTTTGCCCGAGACGCCAGGCTGGGGTTTCGAGCTCGACGATGACGCGGTTGGCCGACTGGCGGTCCCGAACAGTTGACTGCGTTCGCTGAAAATCGCAGAGTCTGAGCAGGCGTCAATATGGCGTCAGGTCGCCGTAACCACGCGCTTGTTCGATCGGAATCGAAGCCGCTACGTTAACTGCAGACTGAATACCACACACCGTTTTCGGACTTAGAGAAGAAATCCGCCCAGGGAAATCGTTCTTCACCATCCTGAAAGATAGTGAATTCGACAAGCGCTGTGGAGTCACCGATTATCGAGATTTTTGGCTCGCCGAAGCTCATCTGTTCAAGCACAAGTCCACCTCTGGCGAGAGCGGCCCGATAGTCCGCTTCGATCTCAGCGGCAGATCTGGTATCAGCGTCACGCACCGCCAGAGGGCAACCATCTCTGAATCGCTCCCATTGTTTGCTGAACACTATTTCGCGTTTAGACTCCCACAGGGTGTACAGAGCCTGTTCGTCAGCACTTCTCTCCACGACAACCGGTATCGTGGGGGATGGAGCTGGGGTGGTCGTAGGGGAAGGAACTGCTATCACCTGGATTACCTGATGGGTCGAGCTGGGAACGACATCGATGCGTCCCGAGGCTGATTCATCACTACCACCACCGCACGAGACCGGCGCGATAAACATGGCGACCACGACAGGCGTTAGCCATCTCAGGTTTCGAGAAACGGTGAACTGTTGACTGGTCCTTGCCGGCATTTCGTAACTCCTGGAGATCACATGACGTTCACGCCATGGTGGACTTGATGGATTCAACCATGCGCCTCGGAGGATCGGCTGCCATCGCGAGGATTAGTGAGATCGTGAAACGCCCAGTATGGCAACGTTTTACTATGGCGGGTGTGGTTTTAGCAAACTTGCTGCGGCCAGCAAGTTCTCTGTAACGGGCTGCACTTCTGGTTGACGGGGCAAGTCGTGAGTGGATTCTTCACCCGCTACGGTTCATGAACCGGTTTTGAGTATGAATACACAGGGCGAATGGCGGGAGTGCAAAGGAATCGAACCCTCCGCGCACGCCGAATGGCGCACGCTCACGGGGGTTGAAGTTATACACAAAACGTCCACTGAGTCGTATGGTTTCATTGCCGGTGCCCACCGTTTTCGACGGGTTGCCACTGAGTGTAGCGGCGAGTGGCGACAAAATTGGTGACAAATCACGACAACAGGATCACTTCGGAATCACCTCGCCGCAGTTCCAGTCGACTAGGGTTTGGAGCCGAGTGACCATGGAGTAGAATGTTTCGCGCCCTACTTCCGTCAAAGTCATGTTCTCACCCATGTTCGCGATAACTGTCATGCGAATCGGGAGACGGATTAACAGGGCGATCTGAAAGTGCTCGATGAACTGGTCGAAAGAGTAGCCAGGGACACCTCCGTCCACAAGCGCGTCGTGGTAGTCGGTTAACAAATTCTGTTCGTGGATCCGTCTTGTCTCAGTCGAAAAGCTGAGGCTCATGAACTGGGCGAGGTCTTCTGCGGCCTTGCTACAACCAGCGAGCTGCCAGTCGAATGCGACTACTTCGGTGGTGGGCCCGGAGTCGTCGAAAAATAGGTTTGCTGGTTTGAAGTCACCGTGTATCAGAGTGACCGGCTGCTGCGCAGAGTTCGTGAGCAACTCGATTATCGAAGGTTCAAGATCTCGAGCGATCTTCTCTATCCCATCGGGAATGTACCCTGAACCGACCTTCAAAAATCCGTCTATGTTTTTCGCGTAATTGTTGTTGATCCACTCTGCAACTGACGGAGAATCCCATCTCCGCAGCCATGGATACCTAGAAAGTTGCGGGGCGTTCCACCAGCGCACGTGCATCCTGGCTAGTGCTTCGAGCGCAGCCCTGGCGTCGGCAACGTCCATGTCGCTCGCTGGATTGACAGATCGTAATCCACCCATGTCT
>JAQBVG010000190.1 GCA_027623655.1 Chloroflexota bacterium | reverse complement strand
CGTGGAAAGGCAGTGCGGGCAAGACATTAATAGATCTCCTCAGCAAATGAGGAACGATGTTATTCTGCCCCGGCGCTGAGTTCTGACAGAACCGAAGAAGCGAACTTCTTCTCGTGGTGTTGATGTCGCCATTGAATATTCATGAGCGACTCAGGCGATGCAGGCGGCTCTTAGAGGTGTGGCTTTCGGTGGGACCGTCGTCGCCGGGGCGTTTCCGCCGCCATATGTTGCAGGCCTGGATTTCGGTGCTGAAGCTCATCTGAATCGCCCGAACATCGTTTTTTCAAGAGCTGTCAGCGATCCGAACAGGGACCACCCACGATGGGATCAGCGACGCATTTTCGAGGCTTGTTGGACCATGTTTGAGAATGGATCGCTAAACGGGGATTTGATCGTCGATCCGGTCGTACATTTCAGCGAGTTAGACAGGGCGTTCTCGGACGTTATGTCGTCACCTGGAAACGGCATCAAGCTGGGGTGTATTTTCGACTAACCGGGACAAAGCGCGAGGCAGATTCAACTCACTGGACCGCGCCGTGTTCAAATCGAAAGTTTTATCTCATCCGGAGCAGAGTGCCGCGGCGGCAATATTGCCACATGCTTTGAGAGTTCCACCTTCATCGTCTAACTGACCATTGGTCAAAAGAACGAATACAACTCCAGACGCGGGATCGGCCCACGCGACAGTGCCATCGCCACCTGCGTGTCCGAAAGCGCCTGCTGGAACTGCTGACCCATACCAGCCCGCCGTCTCCGAGGCGTTGGATGCGCCAGCCGAAGCCCCATCCTTCTCGCAGTCGTGCTTCGTCAGTGAGATCAGGCAGTGCCGATATGTGATCCTGCAAGATCATGTTCACAGTACCAGGCTCCAGTACGGTGTCTCCCGCTTGCGACTGGCCTTTGGCCAACATCATCTGCATCAGTCGGGTGATATCGGCAGCTGTCGAATGAACCCCCGCCCAGGGTCCTCCGAAATCTCGCCAGTACAGGCTGTTGTGATCCCAGTGACTGGTGTTCTCGGGATCTTTTTCCTTTGACGCAATATCGATCAGTTCGAATTCTTTCTTCCAGCCGAGGTGGGAAGATGTCATGCCCGTCGGTTCGAACAGAGTTTCAGCCATGTAATCCCGAAACGGCTTTCCGGTGACTCGCTCGGCGATTTCGCCGAGCATAAGGATTCCAGAGCTCTGATAACGGACGTCTGTTCCGGGCTGGAACAGGAGTCGAGCGCTGCAGGTGGCGGCAACAAATTCACTCAGGGGCGCGTTCCGTTCTCGTAGAGGAATGTTTCCGGGCACCATGTCGGGCAAACCGCTTGTATGGGTGAAACAATGGCGCAGTTTCACATTTTCTTTACCGTGAGCGGCGAACTCAGGCACGAAATCGACGACATAATCATCTGCATCGATCAGTCCCTGTTCGATCAACTTCGATACTGTGCTTGTCGTCATCGGTTTGCTGATCGAGGCGATGTGGAACACGCTGTCGGTGGTGGCCGGGGATGAACTCGATGTGAAGTCGCGACGCTCACCGGCCCAATCGAGCAGGATCTCGCCTCGACGTTCGATTCGAATAGCTGCCGCGCTCATCGCATTGACCGCGATTCTGGCTTCCAACCGTCTTACGATTAGCTCCTGAAAATCACTCAACGTTTTTCCGATCGTCCTTCACCGGACAAGTTGAACTCTCTGGCCAGAAGTTCGTAAGACCGCTGTCGCTCAAGATAGTCGTGGGTGATTGTGAGCACGATCACATCATCTGTTTCGTACTCTTCAGCCAGGCTTTCGATTTTGGCCTTTACGGTTGGTGGATCGCCTTCGATCGACTTCACCCGTTGACTTGCGATGAACTCTTCGTCAGATGCGCTGAAGCTCATCGCTTTAATTTCGTCAACTGATGGCACACCAACCACCTCCTGGCCCTTGTTGCGCAACAAGCGCATAACGTGACGTGTGGTGGCGAGGTCCCGGGCGCGCTCCGCGGTATCAGCCGTTACGGCTGAGATCCCGATGCTGACGCGTGGTTTGTCGAACCATTCTGATGGCTCGAAGTTGTCCCGATACCACTTCACACACTCCGGACCGCCACCCTGCGCGATGAAATGAGCGAACGAAAGCGGCAATCCGAGTCGAGCTGCAATGCTTGCGCTGCCCATTGACGAACTCAGAAGCCACGGAACTGGCCAGTTTGGAGAAGTCGGCATTGCGTGGAGCGAGCCGAACGGGTGGTCGGCCGGGAATGAGCCGCTGAGGTACCTGATCACATCGAACACCTGCTGCGGGTATTTTTCGATCGGGTAGGAGTTGGGTCCAGATTGCAGGGCAAAACTTGCCACCTGGTCTGAGCCCGGTGCGCGACCCAGTCCCATGTCGACCCGTTCGGGAGCGAGCGCTTCGAGCATCCGAAATACTTCTGCGACCTTGAACGAGCTGTAGTGGGACAGCATCACACCACCAGAACCGATTCGGATGTTTTTCGTTCGGGTGGCCAGTGCTGCCAGAAGGATTTCTGGGCTGGCGTCAGCGAGGGAATTCGAACTGTGATGCTCGGCCAGCCAGTACCGGGTGTAACCCCATTGATCTGCTGCCTCTGCGAGTTCAATCGTCGCCTGGACAGCGTCGTGTGCGGTTTTGCCTGAGCTTATGGGCGATTGGTCGAGTATCGAGAGCTTCAAGTGGACTCTTCGTGTCTAGTTGAGAAAGCCCGGGAATTATAGACAGGGCGGGAACCGTGCTGAGTGATTTGGTAGACAGATCGTGAGTGGCGTGGAGGCCCTTAATCAGAAAAGCCACCGATCTCTCAGTGGCTTGTCGTATTTATTCTGGTGGAGCCTGCGGGGTAAAAGGTAGGACTTTATTTGACCAGTTTGAATTGAGTTGACGCGGGACTTTCGGGATCATACCCAGGATCCCTCGAACCTCTTATAGTCTTTGACATGTGTCCGGTCTTTCAGGTGGTTCTGTCAGAACTCAGTGCTCAACCTAGTTTTTTGTCATTAAGGCAGCACTAGCAGGGTGCTGAAGAATCCGTGTTTTCCCGTTTAAAACGTTGTTCGGGCGAAGTTGGTGGGGGCCG
>JAQBVG010000189.1 GCA_027623655.1 Chloroflexota bacterium | reverse complement strand
ACATATGTCTGAGGCCGTCTGTCCTCTACCCGGGAGTCACCTCCCCGCTTTCAGGTAAAAAACCCTACGACATCGATCTTGTAGTGGTTCGCGAGAACACAGAAGGTGAGTATTTGAACGTCGGAGGGTTTGCCTATCACGGTACCCCTGATGAGGTAGCGGTCCAGACTGCGATATACACCAGGAGAGGCTGTGAGAGGGCAATACGGTACGCCTTCGATTTGACCCGCCAACGCGGCAAGAAAAACCGTCTCACGTCGATTACCAAATCGAATGCACTCGGCTATATGACAATCTGGGACCGGACCTTCAAAGAGGTTTCCGAAGAATATTCAGATATCGATGCAGGTTCACTGCTGATCGACGCCGCATGTATGGACCTCGTCCGTCGACCCGAAATGTTCGACGTGATAGTCGCACCCAACCTGTTTGGCGACATCGTCACCGATATAGGTGCGATCATCAGCGGGAGCATGGGCCTGGCGTGCAGCGCCAATCTAAACCCTGACACTTCAGTGCCTTCGATGTTCGAGCCGACTCACGGTTCAGCGCCCGACATTGCAGGGCAGGGCATCGCAAACCCGATGGCCCAGGTATTGACAGCGGCAATGATGCTCCGCCATCTCGGCGAAGACGCAGCGGCGGCCGACGTCGACGCCGCGGTACTCACACTGCTTGAGCAGGGCGAGATTCTCACCCCCGATCTTGGTGGGTCGTCAACGACGATGGCCGTCGGTGATGCGATCGCCGGGCTCGTGTCGAAGTAGCGTACGGGTCAAACACGTTTTAGTTTCGAGTGACAGAACCATGGATCCATTTCAAAAAGTAAAAATCGGGAATACTGGCGTCGAAGTACCAAGGCTTGGTCTTGGGACGGCGCCACTCAGCGGGATGATCCTTGGCGACGGCCTGTACGGCGGCACAGCGCACGAAGAGGCGGTCAGGATCATCAACCGCGCTCAGGAGCTCGGGGTCTCGTACGTCGATACAGCACCGCTTTACGGTTCAGGCCGTGCAGAGGCTCGTCTTGGCCAGTCGAATTATGCCAGTGCAGATCGCGACTCGTTTGTCATCTCGACCAAGATCGGACGAGTGTTAAATCCCGTACCGGGCGGGCGCACAGCAAAGGATGATCCCGACGGAGTAGGCGATCTGGTCGCGGCAAACAGCTGGACTCGTGACGATGTACACCGTTCGATTGAAGAAAGCCTCACACGGCTGAACCTGGACCACGTCGAGATCGTCTACGTGCACGACCCCGATGTTGAGCCGTTCGGGGAAGAGCAGGCCGTGAACGAGGCATTCCCCGCACTTATCGAACTGCGTGAACAGGGCGTGATCAAAGCTATCGGTTGCGGGATGAACATTTGGGAGATGCCACTCAAATTCATCCGGCGGTTTGATCTCGACATCATTCTGTTGGCTGGCCGCTACACACTACTCGACCACTCCGGCCTTTCAGAGTTTCTACCGGAGTGCGTGAGGCGCAACGTAATGATCACGGTCGGCGGGCCGTACAACTCTGGAATACTTGCTCGGGACCTTTCGAAACCGGTAACTTTCAACTACGAACCGGCCTCGGCCGATCTGATTGACCGAGCACGAAGACTGACGGCAGTATGCGCATCGCATGGTGTCGACCTGAAGGCGGCAGCTCTGCAGTTTGTGCTGGCCCATCCAGCGATCGCCACCGCGGTCCCCGGGGCGCAGTCAGTCGCTGAACTGGAAGAGAACATCTCTATGGTCAGACAGGAAATCCCGACAGCGTTGTGGGTCGACATGCGAGCGGCTGGCCTGATTCCCGATGAAGCACCGACGCCAGCCTGAGTTAAGTCAGTCACGACTCTGAACAGGATCAGCCGGTGTGATAGCCGGCCGCGTGTGCCGGCGAATCAACGTGTGTCTCGACGGGTGTCTTCCCTATCAGGAAATCGAAATCACAACCGAACTGTGCCTGTGTGATATGTTGAGCGTACATCTTGCCGTAACCGCGGGTAAATCCGCCATCGACTGCAGGTTTCGGCAGGCGGGCACGCCTGCGTTCCAGTTCAGCGGGGTCGACCTCGAGATCCAGCCTGTGCGCCCTGACATCGAGAGTGATCAGATCGCCTGTCTGTACTAAGGCCAGTGGTCCGCCCACCGTCGACTCGGGAGAGACGTGCAAAACGATAGTCCCGAACGCCGTACCGCTCATGCGGGCGTCTGAGATTCGCACCATGTCACGTACACCCTGCGCCAGCAGCTTTTTTGGAAGCGGCAAAAAACCTGCTTCGGGCATCCCTGGCCCGCCAACAGGTCCCGCTCCCTTCATCACCAAAATATCGTCTTTCGAAACCTCAAGATCAGGATTGTCAATGCGATTTTTCAGGTCGAGCGGATTTTCGAATACAACCGCTCGACCTGAATGCTTCATTAGCTCAGGCGAAGCCGCGATGTGTTTGATGACTGCACCGTCTGGGGCAAGCGTCCCTTTGAGGACCGTCAGGCCACCTTCCCTAGCAAGTGGAGCATCGAGCGATAACACCACGTCGTCGTTGTAACACTCCGCTTCTGCGATATTGTGCCCGAGTGTTTTGCCGTTGACAGTCAGGCAATCGAGATTCAGAAGGGCGGACATTTTTTTCAGGACAGCTCCAACCCCACCAGCATAGTAAAGGTCCTCCATCAGATATTTGCCACCTGGCTTCAGATTGACGATCACAGGTGTGCTCTCTGAAAGTTCGTTGAAGTGTTCCAGCGGCAGATCGATTCCTGCCCGACCTGCAATTGCTGTCAGGTGAATGATCGCGTTCGTCGACCCACCGGCCGCGAGCAACATGCGAATCGCGTTGTCGAATGACTCCCGGGTCAGGATATCGGATGGCCGAATACCCTTCCTGACAAGCTCGACAACAGCACGCCCTGAGTCTTCCGCATGAACCTTTCGGCGGGAATCGGCTCCCGGAATCGCGGCTCCTCCGGGAAGCGTCATTCCCAGTGTTTCGACGATTGCTCCCATGGTCGAGGCCGTGCCCATCACCATGCAGTGCCCCGGTGAACGATATATCGCGGCCTCCATCGAGTCGTCCTCCGCCTGGGTGCTGGTGCCCGCCCGCAGTTCG
>JAQBVG010000188.1 GCA_027623655.1 Chloroflexota bacterium | reverse complement strand
GATCAGCATTCATCAGTCGGTGACCGATCCGTCCTGGACGTTCGTCGGGACGGGACCGGGGCACGGGATTCAGTTGAAGAGCGGACGATTGCTGATTCCCTGTTGGTTTGACGTGACACCCACCTGCGGCGAGGTCCAGTCGTCGTGCTGCATCTACAGTGACGATCACGGCGAGACATGGAAACGTGGCGAACCGCTGACGCGCAACGCCTCCGACGAATGTGACGTCGTGGAACTGGAAGATGGTACGGTCTATCTCAACGCGCGGTCTCGTGGTCAGAAACATCGTGCCTATGCCTTCAGCACGGACGGTGGGCAGAGTTGGTCAACGGTTCAATACGATCCCGATCAGCCGGAACCGTCATGCGATGGGGCGCTGATCCGGCTGAGCGACAGTCGTCGCTCGGACAAGAACCGGGTTCTCGTCGCCTGCCCTACGAATCCCGACACACGCGCCCACATCAGAGTCCGAATGAGCTATGACGAGTGCCGAACCTGGCCGATTGCTTCCGAGCCGCTGGCTCATCTCGGTGGATATTCCGACCTGGCCGTCACCGGCGACCGGGAAATCCTTTGCTTGTACGAATCGTGGCCGTCGTACAAAGAGTATGGAGAGAATCGGACAAACCTCGTTCTAGCGAAGTTCAACGTCGAATGGCTGTCAGGCGGAAAAGACAAGATAGCAGCTCTGGACAAAACGCCGTCGACTCGGAATGACGCACGACCTACCGTGGTCAAAGCCCCAGTTGCTCGATCGGATCTTCCGTGTCGCATCGGTGTCTATCTGGCGGCGGACAATCATCCCCAGAACCTGCAATTGTCACGAATGATGGCGGATTGGGCCGGGCACGGCATTAACACGGCGTGTATGAGAGCGGACATCTATCTCAACCTGGCACCACAGGGCTTTCACACACTGGCAAAACAGTGGGGCATTGATCTTGTTGTCCAGCCGACACTTGGCCCAGGCCCTGAGCATCGGCGCAGAATGCAGGAGCTCATTCAGCGAGTCGACAGTTATCAGGACTCCGATGCGGTGACGGCATGGTACGCGGTCGATGAATTCGAGGGGGTCTATGACTCAGATAGACCTGCCGATACGGAAAAGGTATGGAGAGAGCTGGTCTCAGCGATCAAAGATCTGGATCCGAAGCGCAACGTAATTGTGAACCATGACGCGCGCACGGGTAGCTGGGGCGGACGATTTGCCCAGCTCGGAGAAGATGAATCCTGGTGTTCCGTCTTCTGGGCAAACCACCATGCTGCCGACTTCCTGAGGAAGACGATGGCCACGCACCGAGCAGCCTATTCCGACGATTGTCCTGCGCTCACGCTCGCCTACGGTGCTCAGTCAACGAACAAAGCCGGCTCCGCAACGGACTACGAACAGCACGGCATATCGGGTGTGACCCTGGAGCAGCTCAAGAGCGTCAGCACGCGCGAGGATATTGCGGATTACGTACTGACTGCACACAATTTGGGCGCCGGAGGCGCCGCCTTCTTCTGCTATGACGGATACTACGACTTCCAATACTACACCCTCGCCGATGTCTGGGCAGCCTGGCTCCCGGCGCCAGGCGAAACCTCGCGGTAAACGCCTCACCATCGGCAGCCTGCCAGAGCATCTTCAATTCGACCCCCGGAAAACGGGTCGGCTGCCAGGGCAGTTGGTCGAGAACGAGTTAGTGGGACTCTCGTGTGACTTCTGTCATTGCTCATCCTTTCGCGATCCCGTCCTGCAGATATTTCTCACGCTATCCGCGGCCCTGGATCACACTTCGACAAGTATTTCATTGGAGTCACCGAACTCCGTCGGATGGATTCCGAATTTATCGAGCAACGACAAGTAGAGGCTGCACATCCTGCGGTTGGGCTGACTGGCGTAGTCGAGCACTCGACCGCCCTGCAATTGACCGCCGCCACCCCCCACGACCACGCACGGCAGATTGCTGGCATCGTGGCTGCCGGTTTGCATGCTGGACAGATACATCAACATGGAATTGTCGAGTGCGGTCCGCTCGCCTTCCTGGATCGCATCCAGCTTGCGGGCAATGTAGGCGAATTGCTCCAGAAAGAACTGATTGACCTTCAACCAATCGGGCGAGTCCTTGCCGCGATCGGAGTGCGACAGTTCGTGGTGTCCGACTTCGACATTCAGGTGCGTAAACGTCAGATAGCTGTGGTCGTTGTTCAACTTCAGTGTGCAGACGCGCGTCGCATCGGTCTGGAAAGCCAGAACGAGAATGTCGCACATCAGCCGCATGTGGTCGGCGAGGTTTTGTGGTATGCCTTCGGGCGGCCGCGGCACGTTGGGCTTGTCGAGTGTCGGCCGCCAGCCCTGGAGTTCCCCTTGCTTGCCAGCCTGTTCGAGACGCTGTTCAACCTCGCGCACTGAATTGAGATACTCGTCGAGTTTCTGCTGATCGCTGGCACTGATCTTGCTGCGGAACCGGTTCGCTTCGCCGAGCACGGCGTCGAGCACGCCTCGATCCCCCCGCTCACCCTCGCCCTTGAAGAGTCGGTCGAATGCCAGGGCAGGATACAGTTCCAGTGGCGTCGGGGCGGTCGGCGAACTCCACGAGATGTGCGAGCTGTAAAGCATCGAATAGTTCTTGTGAATCCCCGGATTCGACCGTTCGCAGCCAAGAACCAGGCTCGGCACTTTGGTCGACTGTCCGTAATGCTGCGCGACAAGCTGATCGAAACTCGTCCCCGAACGAATCTCGCCGCCAGAAGCCAACGGAGCGCCCGACAATAGATTGCCCGTTTGAGAACTATGGATGTTCCCCTTCAGAGCCTCCGCGTTGTACAGCCCGTTGATGAACAGCAGCCGTTCGCGGAAATCGGTCAGCGATTCCAGAACCGGGCCGAGCGTCATTTCTTTGCCGACACCCTTGGCCCACCACTGACCGGCGTGGAAACCATTGCCCGAGAACAACACGGCCAGTCGGACCGGCGGTTCGTTCGCGCGCTTCGCAGACGTTAGGGCGTCGTCGCCCCAAACGGGAAGCGACTCCATCCACGGCAGCGCCATGGTGACGCCCAGACCACGGAGGAAAGTACGGCGCTGGAAGAGTTGGTTTCGCATGATTGATGAACTCCTGTCCTGATTAGTTTACCGCCCAGCCGAAGGCGCCGGCTAT
>JAQBVG010000187.1 GCA_027623655.1 Chloroflexota bacterium | reverse complement strand
AAACGAGAATTTGGCCGGCTTTCGCGAATCCCATGACGCGCTGCGACACGTTGATTCCGTCACCGATGATATTTGGTTGTCCGTTCGGGTCCTTAACCAACCTCACTGGCCCCAGATTGATGCCAATGCGAGCCGGCACTTCGGGCGGCTGATGGGGCTCAGGCGCAAACGTATCACGCAGGCTCATCGCGACAAACAGAGCGTCTTCCGGATCGCCCAGAAAGCTGATCGCGGCGCCGTCACCGGTGTCGAGAATAATCCGATCAGCTGCCGGGATGTCTTGTATGGCCGAGCTAATCAGCGTGTTGAAGCGATCCTTGAGTTGGATCTGCTCTGTCACTGACTTGCGGGAATAGTCAACGATGTCGAGAAACAGCACGCTGCAAATGAACGTGCGACTCGCGCGTTCAGGCATCATCGCGGTTTCCCGGACTCGGTTTGTCAAGTGAGGATCCTGCCAAATAGGCGCTCTGAATGGAGGTTAATTTTAACACCATAACCGTGCTTCAAGGCAGTCCATTTACGATAGAAAAGTGCAATTGTTCAATAGGTTCCGGCAATTTCCTACATACGTTTCGAGTTTTATTGTGACATGCTTTTTTGGTGATGATGCAGTGCAATAGAAGCGCTCCGGAAGCGGGCTTCCGCTATCATTGAGGCGATTTTCGTGCCGTGATGCTGCACGCCCACTTGTGACACCTCGAATCGACCCGAAACGGAGCAATCTTGAGCCACCAACATCGATATAACGCCGGACTGGACAAGAATCCGGGAAATTTCGCCTCACTTTCTCCACTGTCGTTCATTGCCCGGGCAGCCGAGGTATACCCGGAGCGAGCGGCGATCATTTATGGAGACAGGAGAACCAGTTGGTCCGAGGCTTATGAGCGCTGCCGTCGCCTGGCATCGGCTTTGACCCGGCAAGGCGTCGGCGAGGGCGACACGGTCGCCGTCATGGCACCCAATATTCCAGCCATATTCGAGGCCCATTACGGAATTCCGATGTCCGGCGCAGTGATCAATGCGCTCAATACGCGCCTGGATGCCCGGGCAGTTGCGTTCATGCTCGAGCACGGTGAAGCCACCGTTCTGATCGCCGACACTGAATATTCCGAGACTGTTTCTGCTGCCCTGGCGATGCTTGAGCATCCGCCACTCGTGATTGACATCGACGATCCACTTGGACCCGGCGGCGAGCGCGTCGGCGACATCGAGTACGAGATGTTTCTGGAGGGCGGTTCGGGGAATTACGCCTGGCAACTACCCTCCGATGAATGGAATGCGATTGCGCTTTCGTACACTTCTGGCACCACGGGAAATCCCAAAGGCGTAGTGACCCATCATCGAGGCGCTTATCTCAATGCGGTCGGCAATATTGTGACCTGGTCGATGCCGCACTTTCCGGTATATCTGTGGACGCTGCCGATGTTCCACTGTAATGGTTGGTGCTTTCCCTGGACGCTGGCTGCCGTCGCCGGGACCAGTGTGTGTCTGAGACGAGTCGACCCGGCAATCATTTTCGAACTCACGGCATCGGGTGTCTCATTTCTGTGGTGCGCCGGTGGTTCACAACATGCTCGTTAACGCGCCGGAGCAATTGCGCGCAGGAATCGATCACAAGGTCAAAGCAATGGTCGCCGGCGCGGCGCCACCGCAGGCGATCATGGAGGGTGCCGAGCGGATCGGCGTGGAACTGACCCATGTTTACGGCTTGACCGAGGTGTATGGTCCGGCCGCGGTCTGTGCGAAGCATCCCGAGTGGGAACAGCTTCCGATCGGCGAACGTGCCGCCCTCAATGGCCGGCAAGGTGTGCGCTACGTGACGCAGGAGTCGATGGCCGTTCTTGATCCCGAAACGCTGGAACCCGTTGCCCGTGACGCGCAAACCATGGGCGAGATATGTTTTCGTGGCAACATAACCATGAAGGGATATCTGAAGAACCCCGAGGCGACGCTGGACGCATTTTCGGGAGGGTGGTTTCACACCGGCGACCTGGCGGTTGTTCATCCGGACGGCTACGTGCAAATCAGGGATAGGTCAAAGGACATCATCATTTCTGGTGGTGAGAATATCTCGACCATCGAGATTGAGAATGTCCTGTACGCTCATCCTGCTGTGTTCGAGGCAGCCGTCGTTGCGGGGCCGGACGATAAATGGGGTGAGGTGCCGTGCGCGTTTGTGGCACTCAAGGAAGGCGTGGCGCCCGTCTCTTAGGAGGGGCTGATCGAATTTTGCCGTGAGCGGATGGCACGCTTCAAGTGCCCAAGGCGGATTATCTTTGGCGAACTTCCGAAGACGTCAACCGGCAAAATTCCGAAGAACCTGCTCCGTGAACGCGCTGCAGCGAATTGATGAAATGAAGGGCTTTTGGCGCGTCGTTGGCGTTTCGTGTAGGTGTGTGACAGGTCACAGCCGTGTTGCACTGCGCTAAACTGATGTACTTCGACAAAATTGAGAAAAGGGCACGAGAATGAAGGTTCTGGTTCCAGTCAAGCGGGTGGTCGACTACAACGTAAAAGTGCGGGTGAAATCGGATGGCAGTGGTGTGGAAACCGCCAACGTCAAGATGTCGATGAATCCTTTCGATGAAATCGCCGTCGAAGAGGCGATACGGCTCAAGGAAAGTGGTCTGGTTACGGAAATCGTGACAGTGTCGATCGGAACGCGTGCTTGCCAGGAGACCTTACGCACGGCATTGGCGCTCGGTGCGGACCGGGCAATCCTGGTGGAGACTTCGGTCGATCCGCAACCCCTGGCCGTTGCACGCTTGCTTGAAAAAATCGCCGCCAAGGAATCGCCGCAATTGGTCATCATGGGCAAGCAGGCGATCGATGATGATTCCAATCAAACGGGGCAGATGCTTGCCGCGCTGCTTGGGTGGCCGCAGGCGACCTTTGCTTCGAAGCTCTCCATTGAGGGCGAACGAGCGCAGGTGACGCGCGAAGTCGATGGCGGACTTGAAACATTGTCGGTCAAGTTACCGGCAGTCATTACCACTGATCTGCGCTTGAACGAACCGCGTTACGTGACGTTGCCAAACATCATGAAAGCGAAGAAGAAGCCGCTGGACACGCTGACTCCGGAAGAGCTGGGAGTCGACGTGAGCTCCCGCTTGACGACGCTAAAAGTGCGCGAGCCGGAGA
>JAQBVG010000044.1 GCA_027623655.1 Chloroflexota bacterium | reverse complement strand
ACAACAACACATCGTCAATCACACGAATCGCGCAGAAATGGCACTCGTAGCAACAACGGCCATCGTATAGAGTCGGAAAAGTGGGGTCGTGGAGGTCCCACATTCAGAGGGACGGGAGCGAGTTTCGATGCGGGTTAATATTCGACACTTCCTGGCAAGTGCTGCTCTGTTGTTGACTCTTGGTGCGACAGCCTGTGGCGGTGCTGAAGAAGCCGCGCAAACGGCCACACCTACGACCAGTTCCGCTGCAACCACAGCTGCTCCAACTGCCACCGGTACGGCGACTCATACCCCCACGCCGACCGCCGTGACTGCTCCGACTGCGACAGCCACGGCGACAGCGGCATCAGCGGTAACGCAAACCCCGACAGCGACCAAAACACCAGTTCCGACTGCCGCACCGACCGCTACTCCGGTCCCCACTGCTACCCCGACGCCTGCCCCCACCCAGGTACCAACTGCGACCACCGTACCAACTGCTACTCCGACACCATCAACGCCGACACCGACTCCAACGTCTACACCGATCGGATACACGATGTTCAGCGGATTCGGACCCGGCGATACAGAGGAATTTGATTCGCCGCCACTGGCACCTTGGTTGATCGAATGGGAGTCTGAAGGAACGGGTCCGAATTCGATCATCGTCAGCCTCATGGCCCCTGACAATCGAGAAGAAATACGAGAAATTGTCAACGACACCGGCACCGGCCAAATAGGCGGTGCAAAACTCGTGATCGGAAACCTTGGACGGTTTTTCCTGCATATCGAAGGTCCGCAGGCGGGTTGGAAAATCTGGATCACCCAGCAGTAGTCGCGATCTCTCACACCGATAGAGGTATAACCCTGGTCATACCCGTAGATTGCCATCGCTTGTGACCCAATCGACTGTTGGAGTCCGATTCGGCCTGCCGATCAGACATGTGATACGGGAGCCACCGACAGTCCCTGGTCAAACTCACGCGTGGCGATTTTATTCCCGCGGATTCTCCCCAACCCGCACCCATTCACCGTTGCCCGGACAAACCCTGGCTACCGGGGACTCGGCCACCCTGGCCCCTCATCACAAGTTAGGGAGAAACTACGAACGACTCAGTCCGCAACCCTGACCTAAATCAATCCCATCTCTCAGGATGTGCACACGTCTCGACAACCCGGTCTCCGTAAAGTCTAAAAACCGGGTATTCGCGTTTGAGTGTCCGAAAACTAAACTGAAGAGAACTGGCATGAGCGTTCGACCCAGGCACTTTCTAGCTGCAGCATCTTTGTTGTCTGTAGTTGTCCTGTCGGCATGCGTTGGGGGCGCGGAGGCCGCAACTGGGATTCGTCCGAGTCCGACGGTAGTACCAACGCTGACGCCATTCCCAACGATAGTTGTTGAGGTGATTTCTGCAGCTGTAAGTTCTCCAGACTCGGAAGCCCTACACCCCACCGGAATTCAATCTCCTGAGCCGGTCGAGGTTGAAGTGCTGGCACCTTCTCCGGTCCCGACGCTGACGGTCAATCGGGCGCCTGAACCACTCCCGACCCCGACTACCATTGCAGCTCCCGGGGCTTCGTCCGTGGATGTCGAGGTGATGCTCCTGCCGACTTCGATGCCCGCTCTCCCGCCAACGTCGACGCCTGCGCCACAGCCAACATCAACACCGAGTCCGACCGCAACGTCACAGCCTCCGACCCCAACGCCTGTTCCTGCAACCGCCACGGTGATCCCGGCGCCGACGTTCAACGGTCATATCGAACTGACTGGTAAGGGCTGGGGCGAAACACCCATCTTCATGGCGCCAGCGAACCAGCCGTGGGTACTCGAGTGGGATGTCAGGGGAACCGGATCGAACTCGATCAGCGTGAGGTTGTTCGACGCGACCGGACCATACGAGATGCATGAACTCATGTCAGACTCCGGGACGGGACAACTCGGTGGCGCAACACTGATCTACGGTGTCGTTGGGAAAATATTTCTGAGGGTCGAAGGCCCGAAAGACGACTGGACTCTATGGATCAGGCAGCAATAGAGCTGTCGGTTGACGACCGAATGAGGCCGGTGACTGTACCCTCAGTCCAGTGGACCAATCCAGCCCGTGACACCGCCATCGGCCAGGAGTTCTGAACCGGTCACATACTTCGCGTCGTCAGAGGCCAGAAATAGTATCGGGCCAGCTATATCTGATGCGTCTGCTACACGTCCGAGCGGCACACGTTTGGCAAGACGTTCCATCCACTCTTCGTTGAACGCTCCTGAGGTGAATGGGGTCAGCGTCCAACCGGGCAGGACACAATTTACCCGGATATTGTCGGGACCGTACTGCACAGCCGCAGATCGGGCAAAGTGCGTCATCCCGGCCCGAGAAGTTGCGTAGGCGTTGGCCTGATCGCGCACCACTCTGGCCATCATCGACGAGATTAGGACGATCGAACCGCCACCGCTTTTCCGCATCGGGTCGACGACCGAGCGGGTGCCAAGAAACATTCCCAGGTTGGTGACGTCCATTACCCGCCGCCAACTATCTACACTCGTGGATTCGATTGTTTCTCCGCGATCTGGAATACCTGCCGCCATGATCATTATGTCGAGCTGAGCATGAGCCGTCATCGTCGTTGCGACCGCCGACTGCCAGTCCGCCTCGACCGTGACATCAAGGTGCACGTATGTTGCGGCTAATCCCTCGGTCTTCATTCTGGCGACCGATCGTTGACCCGCCTCATCGTCGATGTCGGCAATCACGACTTTTCCACCTGACCGTGCGATTGCAAGTGCTGACAACCCGGCAAAGCCAAGCAACCGGCTTTCGTCGGCGTTTGCTCCACCGACTACCAGCGCCACTTTTCCCGTGAACCGATCGCTCAAAGTTTGGACTCCCTGAAACTTCTAAACAGGTGGATGGAGATTGTGAAAATCTGTCGCACTTTCAAAGGCGGCACCGACTTGTACCAGCAACGGCTCGGCGAGATGGTGCCCGGCGAACTGCAGCGACACAGGCATGCCGTTATCGTCAAGCCCGCAGGGCAGGGCTATCGTGGGGAGTCCGGAAAAATCGTAGGGGACGGTGAACCTGCCGCTCCAGGGATCACGGTCACCGGGTATCGGGCCGTACAGAAATTCTTTTGTAACCGGATAAGAAGCCCTGGCGGTCGACGGGCAGGCCAGAACGTCTACGGCCCTTATCGTGTTTCGGAGTGCACCGTTCAGCCGGAGTCGCAGGCTATTCGCCTGCGCATACTCGGTTGCCGAGTGGTGCAGGCCGTTTTCAAGCCACTGGCGCAGGAAAGGCCCGTAATCGTTGGCTCGTGAGGGATAGGTAGCCGAATGCGCGTTGGCCGCTTCTGTCGAACAGATAACAGGCCATGCCGCCATCGCCTCTCTCAGGAATTCAGGCATTTTCACCGGGATGATTTCAGCACCCAGGTGTTCCATCACTTTCACACCACTTTCGACAGCGGCAGCAAACGATGGCTCCATGTCCGAGGTTGCATAGTTTTCGTCCCATCCGATCTTCAGCCCTCGAATATCCATACCGACGCGAGCAAGCATGTCGGGGACTTCCTGTGGAAGCGTTGTGGGGTCGAGAGGATCGTGACCAGATATTGCCTGGAGCACGATGCCCGCATCAACAGCTGATCGAGTTAGCGGTCCGACGTGGTCAAGCGACTCTGCCAGGTCCATCACGCCGTGTCGACTAACCCGCCCCCAGGTCGGTTTTAGTCCTACCGTGCCGCATACCGCGGCAGGGTGCCTGATCGAACCGCCTGTATCACTGCCCAATGTCCCGTAAGCAAGACCTGCCGCTGTCGCCGACCCCGAGCCGCTCGATGACGCTCCTGCCCAGTGCGATGGTCGCCAGGGGTTCTCAGGCACTTGCAGGGCGGGGTTATAGCCGCCCATTGCACCTTCGGTCATGTTTAGTTTGCCGAGCAAAACCGCCCCGGCATGGCGAAGTTTCACGACCACTGTTGCGTCGTGGTCCGGGACATTGTCGGCGAAAACCGCAGAACCGCCCATGGTCCGAATTCCCGACGTATTGCAGAGGTCTTTCACGGCGATCGGGATGCCGTGCAGGGGACCCAGATACCTTCCATGCGCAATTTCATTTTCAGCCTGTCGGGCCTGCTTGAGTGCAAGCTCCGGTGTGACAGTTGCATAAGATTTCAACTGGGGATCAAGTGTTTCGATCCGGTCGAGTTGAGCCCTGGTCAAATCGACCGGCGAGAGCTCTCTCGACTCGATCAGCGGAGCAAGTTTTTCGATGGTCTGATAGTGCAGTGACATGAATTACATCGTGCCCGAGATCCGACTCCCGTTGAATACAGATAATTCGCGACCGGAGTCTACATCGAAACAGAGCCCGTGCTCAGGTCATGGTCTGGCGAGGTCTCGTCTCGGACCAAGACGGGCTGCTATCACCGGACCGCCGCCGTGATTGTGTCGGGTAATCGTGCCCAGGCGGGGTCGAAGCGTAAAGCCGGGATTTGCCCAGTCCTCGACCTCACAACGCTCAGCCCATTCGTTGTAGAACCGAATCATCGCGTCGGCGCGATCTCTCTCAGCGTTGACCAGGTCGTTCAGTTCGGTTCGATCGTTCCGAATGTTGTACAACTCCCACACGGCCCGTGATTCGGGATCGCCAGGGTCTGCGATTTCACTCACGAGTTTCCAGTCACCCATTCGGACTGCGCGGTTGCCTTCATGTTCCCATGCAATCGGTCTGTCGCGTTCCCAGTCGTGCCCGCTCAGCACCGACAGGAAGGATTCGCCTTCGTGGGGTTTGATCTCGTTGCCGGTGAAAGTAGACGGATAGGTTGCTTCCGCGATTTCCAGAAGAGTGGCGTTGATATCGATCAGGTGAGCGGGATTTTCAAATATCGAACCGCTCCTGGCGACGCCGTCAGGCCAGCTGATGATGAACGGGGTCGAGATTCCACCTTCGTGTGTGAAGTGCTTGAACAGTCGGAACGGCGTGTTATTCACATTGGCCCACGAAATATCAACACTGGCAAAGGTGTCGGGTGGGCCGGGGTCGATACTCGGCGAGTTTCCAGCGCGGACGAGTCGACCGTCGACGGTCGGGTAGTTGTACCTCGCCGGATCCGGTGTCGGGGAATCCTCAGCCATGAATTCTGCACAACCCCCGTTGTCGGCGAGGAACACGACGACAGTGTTTTCCTCCTCACCCAATTCTCGGAGCTTTTCCATCAGGGTCCCGATGCCGCGATCGACCTGTTCGACCTGTGCGGCGTAGACGGCCATTTGCAGGTCCCGCCACTCTTTGTCGGGAGCATCGTCCCATGGCAGGATCCCGCGATCACGGGGCGACAACTCCCACCGTGGATCGACAATGCCGAGCCCTCGCTGGCTCTCGTGCCGGTTGATGCGAGTTTCATCCCAGCCGTTCAGGTATTTCCCACGGTACTGTTCGATATCTTCTGGCCAGGCGTGGAGCGGCCAGTGAGGTGCAGTAAAAGCCATGTAGAGGAAAAACGGTTCGTCGCGGTGGGCAGCATCGTCAACGAACTGGGTGGCTTTTGCCGCGATCGCGTCGGTGAAGTGGTAGTCGGTTGTCTCGATGCTGATGCGGGTCAGGTCGTCCATCAGCATGTTCGGGTTGTAGTAGCTTCCGCCACCGGAGAGAATGCCATAGAACCGATCGAAGCCTCGACCTTTCGGAGAGGGAAAGCCCTTCATATCTGGGCGCCAGCCGTCCGGCAGGCTGCCCTGTTCACCGCCGACGTGCCATTTTCCTGCCATCAACGTCCGGTAGCCCGCGGTTTTCAGCACCTCTGCGATCGTGACGCAATTGTCGTTCAGGTAGCCCTGGTAGGCAGGTACTCCCAGATCGTTGATCATGTGGCCGATGCCTGCCTGCTGTGGGTTTAGCCCGGTGAGCAGGGCGGCGCGGGAAGGGCAACATCTTGCCGAGTTGTACATTTGCGTGAAGCGGATGCCCCTTCCGGCCAGCGAGTCGAGATTCGGAGTACGAATCTCTGATCCGTAGCATCCGAGATCGGACCAACCGAGGTCGTCCGCCATAATCAGCACGATGTTTGGACGTCTGGCCTGTTTCAGCGAATTGTCCGATTCCGAGGAATCCATCTGTTCTCAGCCCTCTATTTTGAGTAACGGCGATAAAGTCGTGAATCGGAACTCTACCGATTGCCCGGTGGTTGCGACCGTCTTCTCTTTGAGCCGCTGTGCTATGTTCGGGAAATCAGGATTTAAACCCTGTATCGGCTGAATGTTAAGTGGCGCGTCCCGGAGGGATGGTCGTGGGTCAGAGATTCGACTGCGTCGTCATCGGTGTCGGCGGGATGGGAAGTTCGACCGTCTACAATCTTGCAAAACGCGGTCAAAAAGTCCTTGGGCTCGAAAAGTTCGACATTCCACACGCCGAAGGATCCTCTCACGGTGTAAATCGGATAATACGGCTGGCGTACTACGAACACCCTTCGTACGTTCCATTGCTGCGGCGCGCCTACGAGCTATGGGCAGAAATCGAAACCCTGGCCGGTGAACAGTTGTTGTTCAAGACCGGGTCGATCGACACCGCACCTGCAGGTCACGAAGTGTTTGAAGGGTCACTGGAATCTTGTCTGTTGCACGATATCCCGCATGAGGTCCTGGATCACGATGAGATAAACAACCGTTTTCCGGGTTACCAGATGCCAGCCGGGCACATGGGATTGCTACAGGCCGACGGTGGGTTTGTTCTCTCAGAACGCAGCATCGTGGCATATGTAAACGCCGCACTGGAAATTGGTGCCGAAATCCACGCTCGTGAGTCGGTTTTGAGTTGGGAGCCAGAGGGTTCTGGCGTTCGTGTTCTGACGAATCGCGCCGAGTACTTTGCAAATCGGTTGGTTATCACGGCGGGTGCGTGGGCAGCCGGACTTGTTCCTGAGCTCAGGGAACTCGCGGTGCCCGAAAGACAGGTCCTCGCGTGGTTACAGCCGAGCGAACCTGCCTTGTTTACGCCGCAGACGTTCCCGGTATTCAACGCGTATTTCGAGGAAGGTCGCTACTACGGATTTCCCGTGTTTGGGATACCTGGATTCAAGATCGGCCGATATCACCACCTGGAAGAGATTATCGACCCCGATCAGCAGAGGGCTGAGGTCAACAGTGCGGACGAAGAGATACTTCGAGTGGCCGCAGCCCGATATTTCCCGAAAGCAAATGGAACGCTGATGACGATGAAGACCTGTATGTTCACCAACACCCCTGACGATCATTTTATTATCGACGTGTTGCCGGACTATCCCCAGGTCTCGATCGGCACCGGGTTTTCAGGGCATGGTTTCAAGTTCGCCAGTGTGATTGGCGAAATCCTTGGCGATCTTGCGATGGACGGAGAGACTAAACACCACATCAACCTGCTGACACTTGACCGATTCTAACCGTTGCCGGCCACGACCGCGAGGTCTGCTAGTCACTGCTCTGCCGTAGCCTATTCCCAGGGGACCTCTAACAACTCCTCACCCCAGATCACCGGGCCGTCGTAAAGGCTTTTCACCTCGTATATGGCCTGTGCTCTGCGTACTGGATGTTCCATTTTCGCCTGTTGGTGCACAAGCGCCAGGCGCTTGACCCCGGCGTCCGCAGCTGTTTGCGCGGCGCCAAAGGTCCCGGTTTCGGTTTCGTAGCTTGGCGACCCGGGAATCATGTCCTCGTCGATCTTGATGCATTCCATTACGAGTAGATATGCCCCGGTTGCGAGATCGGTCAGTGATTTACAGGGTCGGGTATCGCCGGAAAAAACGATCGATCCTTCATCTGAATCGATTCGGTAGGCAAGCGAGTCGAGGTACGGTTGAACAAGTTCGACCCGGGCGGCTGTAATCTCCCAGTTCTTACCTGTGGCGACCGTGCCGGGTTTGATGTCCTTCGCATGGATCTTTGGCGGCTTCCGAGGTGGAATACCTCCTCGTTCAACATAAGCTGCGACGCTCAGGGGATGCTGCGTACGAGCAACGATGTCGTGCCAGAATGCGCCCGTTCCCTCACCCAGCAATCTCTCGGTGATTTGCTCGGTCAGGGTTGGCCCATACACCTGTAACTCACTTTCCTTCCCGATCGACATATCAAATCTCGTGAGCAGGAACGAAGGGTAGTCGGCGTCGTGATCCGAGTGGTGGTGGGTGAAGAACAGGCGGTCTACCTGCGTCGAACGAAAACCGGCCTTGTGAAGCTTGTAGTTTGCGGTGTGTCCGCAATCGAACATCAACCACTCTCCCCCGATACCTACCAGGAATGACGAACCCCAGTGGGCCATGTCGGGTGCGGGGGTGCCTGTGCAGAGCATGATTACGCGCGGTGGCATGTTTTCTTCCTTGTTGTGGGGCGCCAGCCTGTAGGGGCGGGCCTGGATCCCAACGACTGTGTGAACGTAGCCGATTCCCAGCTATGACCTGCGCTAAAAACTTGATCCTCCGGGTTTTGTAGAAGATTTCGACCCAACTTTCGATAGCTACAAACTGGTTGGGGAATCCATGAAATGCGCTGGCGGTTATTCAGTCCTTAGAACAGAATGAAAATTCAGTAGCAACGTATTTAGTCAGATCGGGTGGACGCGCAGTTTGATCAATTTTGTGCTGGCAATCGGGGTGCGCCGAACGATGCGCACGGGCCAACTGCTGGCACTTGTTGCGATATTCGCCGAAGCCAGAATTGCACTCAACCCGTCGTGGAACCAGCAATGGCCGTGGATCGTAACGACGCTGATCGCGGCTCTTGTGCTTAGCGAGCTCGTGAGAGTCGGCAGAAGGTTGTCGATGCCGCCTCTTGTCTGGATCGGCCATGCCGTCCGATTTACTACCCTGGGTTGGGCTGGCACTGGATTACTCGCGCTTTTTGTACTGAAATTTTTCGGGACCTCCCTCGACGATGGCGTTGCACAGGGGGTGTTCTGGTCTTCGGGTGTAGTAGCGTTGCTCCCGAGTTTCTACGCATTCTCAATTGGCCGAGACCGGATTGTGGTTCGACGATACAAAGTAGGCCTTACTACGGACAGGCCGGATCTGAGAATTACTGCGCTCTCTGATTTTCATCTTGGAGAGTACGTGTCGGCTGCCCACATCAGAAAAGCTGTCAACTTATCGAACAACGAATCACCTGACATCGTACTGTTGCTGGGCGATTTCGTGGATCAGGACGGGCTGAAAGGCCCCGAGTTGATCCGGGAACTGACGAACCTTTCAGCTAAATTGGGTGTGTTCGCTGTACTGGGGAACCACGATGTTGATTGCACCGACATGCAGACACTAGTTGGTGCTTTCGAGTCAGACCCGCACGTGTCTCTGGTACGAAATTCTTCAGTTGACCTGGACGTGGTTGTAAATGACTCCACCAAAACCCTCCGAATCATCGGGTTCGAAAGTCACCGGTTCTGGTGGAGCCCGGGGTTTCTGGACGTCGCTCAACGCGTATTGACGACAGCCGATGAGTTACCAGGAGCTGACTATACGATCGCTGCGAGCCATCATCCAGAAGTCTTCGACCTGGTCGGCAACCACAGGTTCGACCTGATGGTCGCGGGCCATACCCACGGGGGGCAACTTGCATCACCGGTGTTTGGAAGAGTGCTCAACGCAGGTCGGCTTGTCTCGAAATACGTCCGCGGACTGTATCGATCTGGATCCACGATTCTGATTATGACGACTGGCATTGGTGTCGGAGTTATACCCGCCCGGCTGGGTGTTCCAGCAGAAGTTACGTTGATCGAAATAGCATTTGGCACATCAGATTCCGACTCCGGAACACCTGCTGCTTGATCAGCCGGACTTGACCTGTGAAGGGTTCGTTCCGCCCGGTTCAGCTAGTACTGAAGATGTTTGTCCACAACGTTGATCAGTGGTTGTCCGGACACGAACCGACGCAAATTTCCGGCGAATATGCCGACCGTTCGCCTGTCGAGAAGGTCTTTCTCTGCATTTCCTGCGATGTGAGGAGTGATGATTACGTTCGGAAGGTCCCAGAGTTCATTGTCGGACGGGAGTGGTTCTCGAATTGTCGTGTCCAGCCCGGCACCGGCTATCTGTCCGGATTTCAGTGCCTCCACCAGCGCTTTGTGTTCGACCAGACGACCACGTGATGTGACCACGAGCCTTGCGGTAGGTTTCATGAGAGCAAGTTCGCCAGCACCGATCATGTTTTCGTTCCGTGCACTGTAAGGCGCCGTGACGACCACATAGTCGGATTCCGCTAGAAGATCGCGAAGCCGAGAACTGCCCCAGACTTCTTCAACCGTGGTGTCTCCATCAACCGGTTGCTCGTCCACCGCGATCACATGCATACCGAGAGCCTTCGCACGCCAACCGATTTCCCGTCCTGACTTGCCAAACCCGATAATTCCGCATGTCTTATCGCCGAGATATTCGACCACGTCTAGTGCGCCGTCCTGATCCCAGCGGTGCACCGCTTTATCCGACCAAAACCTGGGTAGCTGGCGGGCGAGAGCGAGCATGAGCGCCACCCCGTGTTCACCGATCATAGGTGCGCCAGCCCCGCGGGCGTTGGTCACAACGATGTCGGTATCAACTATCGTCGGGATGGCGTTGAACAGTCCCTCCATTCCAGCATCCAGCGTCTGAATCCATTTAAGGTTGCCTGCGGCTTTGAATTGAGTAGTCGTGAGGTAACCAAACACCACGTCGGCGTTCCCGATCTCGCCGAGGATTTCTCCATCGGTCAGGGCCTCGGCGAACTCCACACCGGGGTGTTCTTTCCGAAGCCCGGGATAGTAAGGGCTGCCAAAATCAGCGATCAGAAGCGCTTTCATGTGTGATTATTTACCGCCTTTGAGATCGATCTTGCTGACCGGGATCGCGAGTGGTTTCGTGTTCTACAGGCCCTTCAAAACGTCTATGGCGGTTGCGACCAACGACTCACCGGCTTCCGGGGCGTAGGGACTCGTCGTGGTGCCGTAGTAACGTCGATACTTCTTCATATCGGTGATTGCACCGAGCGGGATGGCCGCAATCTCCTCATGTGGCAATCTGGTCGATATATACCCAATGTAGTCGTCGCAATAACTTGCTACCCACGGCCGATTTTCGCTGAACGCATTCTTTATTTCTGCACCCAGTTCGTTGAATAGTTCACCGGCGTGAGCCGATATCAACGTGGAGCCAATCCTGAAGCCCCGTACGACAAGCGCAACCGGTGGCAGACTCTGGTTCCGGGCCAGGGTCAATTCGTTGCGCCCTGCTCCATAGAGTTCAGGGTGCAGTTCTGCGGCGTTTGCAGTCGTGGTTCCATCACGCCATGTAACACCTTTGTAAGTCCCCAGCTGAACGAGCAGCCGCGCTCGATTTTCTTGCGCTTCTGCGTCCGACCAGCTCACTTTGTGTCTCGGCAGTTCAACTTGCGCAGAAGCGACACCCAGTGGAACGTCCTGTTGAGTTTCAGTCTTCTTCGAGATGTTGAGTGCGGCAGCCGCAAGGGACTTGCCCAGAAGGGCGGTGTCTTCGTGTGTATGAAGATGCTCCGACGCCGTGTTTCCGAACCAGAGGTCGAACGGGTGAATGTCCCCGGCGGCACCCTGGATGTACATGGCGACAGACCCCGGAAGCCTGTCCTCGATCTCCGCCGACATTTCACCGGCAAAGTCCCCCGACCACTCGAGGTACTGACCGCCATCAGCAACTCCATGACAGGCAAAGTTGATTAATCGGGCGATCGGTCGACCGGAATCGTCGTCGATACTCATCACCCCGACTTCGGTGTCGACCGGACGCTTTGGATACTGGCGATTTACGGTCCAGCCGTCGAACGTGCCCCGTCCTGTGCCGACGTTCGCTGATACTGATCGATTCAATGCTGAAAAGACGCAACCAGCGACCTGATCGGCAAGCCATGCCGCCCATGTCCGCCACTCCGATGGAAGGTCAGTGATGGTGTCGGGTGACGTGTGGTTGTGGGTGAAGTTAAGGAGGATATTTTCTCTGGGAATTCCGGTGACCTGTAATGTCCGTTCCTTGATCGCGTCGACCGTTTCGGCCGTCAGTCCGGCGATCTCCAGAGAAATCACGGCCAGAGTCGTGTCGTCTTTGCTCAGAACAACTGATCGGGCGTGGATATCCCGATAGATACCTCTGGCGACGCCCTGCCTCAGACCCCAGTTCCCCATCGGGTAACCGACCGGAGGTGTGATGACTACTCTGGCCGCACCTGCGTTGGTTTTACTCATTTTTACCTGTCTTTCCGGGCGAGGAGCTATTCCCAGTTCTTGTAGGTGCCGGGACCGGTCTGGCGGGCCATCTGGATCTGAATCCCGTCGGGGTCGTAGCTGTTCGAAATTGTTCGACCGGATTGCTGGTTCTCGAACGGCTCGAACAGGAAGGCGACACCACCGATGAATTCGATCTCCTTTTGTGCATCGATTGGACTCTCGACGAGGAACGACAGGTGATCAATCCCAGCTTTCTGACCCTCTTTTTGTTTATGGAGCTCGATTCGGACAGGTCGGTCTGTGTCGCCGTTCCATAAAAATACGGTTTCGCCACCGTCGACTGTCCCCTCAGGGTGCATGCCAAATTTACGGTAGTAATCAATCGACTTCTCAAGATCGCTGACCACGATATCGATATGGTCGACGCCGAGAAACTTCATCGTCTAACTCCCAAAACTCCATAGTAGGTCTGTGCGTTGCAAGGGCAGATGCGAGTCTATGCCTGCCGCTACATCGCGCGCCATCGGTGCTATCCTGCCGCTTATCGCTTCTTTGTTAACACAAGCCAGAGGACACAAAAAATGCACCTGCTCGAAGTGAACAATCCGGTTGCAGTCCAGCGCGGCGTACTGAATGCCCTGAAAGCAAGCCCGCGACCGCAGTCACTGGAAGGAAAAACCGTCGGTCTGCTATGGAGCGGCACCCACGGAGGTGACATTGCCCTCAACCGCGCCGGCGAGATGCTCCAGGAACGATTCGGTGGGGTCAAGGTCAACTTTTACAACGGCAACAACTACCCCGCTCCGCCGCCGATCGTCAGACAGGCAGGGGAGGAGTGTGACGTCGTTATCGGCGCAACCGCCGACTGAGGGACATGTGCGTCGTGGATGATCCACGACATGATTGAACTGGAAAAAATGGGCCGCCCCGCGGTCGCCATCGTTTCCGGTCGCTTTGAGAAGGACGCCGTCGCCAGTTCGCGTGCATTTGGCATGCCTGACCTGCAGTGGGTCGTAGTTCCTCGCATCTATCGAAACCTTGAACCTGAATTTTCGATTTCACAGACCGAAGATGCCATCGATGATTTGATTGGATCGTTGACCTCGTCTATCGACGAACGGAAGTCGGGTATCGACACCGAAAATACACTTCGATATGAGGGCACCGACCGATACGACGCGATCCTGAGGATGAACACGGAACTGAACAACGAGGACCTGGGTGATGGGCTGTTCCTTTACCCGGCAACACCAGAAGCGGTAGCTGGAATGCTCACTGGCACCAAACTGCCACCCGACCATGTTGTGTGTGACATGCCACCGGGATTCGGTGTTGCAACGGTCGAAAAGATCGCGATCAACTCAGTCATGGCGGGTGCGAAACCAGAGCACCTGCCAGTCGTCATCGCCGCGGTCAAGGCACTTTCGAAGCTGCAAAAAGACGGCGGCAAGTCGTTATTGATGTCGACCAGTCCACAGGCTCCATTGCTGATCGTTAACGGCCCCTTGACGAAGCAGTTGGGTGTCAACCCCCGGTCCGCACTGGGGCCGGGTCGTGACAACCAGGTGAACACGGTGATTGGCCGGGCGTTCCTGCTCTGTTTCAGGAATATTGGCTATTGGTACCCCGGTCACATGGACATGGACACGATCGGGACGACGAGAAAGTTCATCCAGTGCATCGGTGAGAACGAGGATATGAGCCCGTGGGACGGATTCCACGTAGATCAGGGATTCAAAGCAGATGAGAGCACCGTTAGCGTCTTCGTGACTGACGGTGAGCTCGACGTACAGGACCAGGGTAATCACACGGCTGAGGGCCTGCTCCGAAATCTGGCGTACGGCTGTATTTTCGGGACGCGAAGCCTGCAGAGTAAAAAGGGTGGTGGGCAACGGTTGATACTGATGCCACCAGACGTCGCTCGTCCGGTTGGCGCGCAGGGGTTCTCCAAGCAGGCCGCACGAGAATTCATTCAAGAACACGCTGTCGGAAGCCTTGGGCAGATGATCGAGTACATGCCACTTGAAGGCGAGGCGCGCGTGACCGAAGAATGGAAATGGCTCGAGAAACTGACCCCGAAGCAACGACTGGAGATATCTATCAATGTGATGGACTCTCCGAGCGATTGTTACATTGTGGTCGTGGGGGCCGACAGAGCAAAGACAGCAGTGTTTCCGTCGGGACCGGCACCTGTAACAGAGGGGATCGACCAGTACATGGCCTGATATCGACTATCAGGTAACCGATTTCCCCCAGCGGGGCTCGGAAATATCGGACTGGCCGAACTGGCGGTTCATGTGGGCGTATACTCGACGGGGTACCCTGCCGATTCTCGAACACAGACCGGGTGTGTCTGGTCGGTCGCGGCTCTAAATTTTCTAGCGAGGTCAACCTCACGAGTTCAACAGCAACAAATCCGAACGAATCCCAGACCGAACGCCAGCGCAGGAGCGTACGAGCCCGACTGACCGATTCAGGGCCAACTGGATCAACCGTCCTGTGGCGCATAACCAGGCTCACATTTGATTATCGCTGGCACTTCCTGCTGTCCATCCTGTTCGCGGCAATAACCGCCGTGATGTCGTTGTTTATCCCGAAACTTCTCGGAAACGGTGTCGATCAGGCATTCACGCTATTCAACGACGGCGCTCACACACGTAGCGAGATCGAGACGCTGCTCCGAACCACAGCGCTCCTTGTTATGGCCGTGGCTGCGCTACGCGGTACGACCGGATTTGCACAGATGTTCCTGGGGGAAACGCTGAGTCAGCGAGTTTCCAACCACCTCCGTCTACTTTACTTCGACAAGCTACAGGTTCTCAGCTTCAGCTTTCATGACCGGGTTCACACCGGCCAGTTAATGTCACGCGGGTTGTCCGACATCGAGGGTGTGCGGATGTTCGTGCAGTCTGGACTGGTCCAGGTCGTTCGTGTTTCTGTGATGATCATCGCCGCCGGAGTATTCATGGCGAGTATCGACTGGCAGTTGGCACTGCTCAGTCTTGGATTCGTTCCATTCATGGTGTACAGGAGCGCTCGTCTCCGCCTGCAACTACGAACGACATGGCGAAAAATCCAGGATGCCCTCGGCGATCTGACCACGACGATGCAGGAGAATCTTGCCGGAATTCGGGTTGTAAGGGCGTTTTCGGCGCAGAAATACGAAGAAGCAAAATTCGACGTAACGGCAAAAGAAGTTGTCGAGTTAAGGATGGATGCAGCCCGAGCGTATGCGCGCGGCGGCGGCTCGATTTCGTTTGCATTCCTCATCGCCTGGGCTGTGGTGCTGTGGGTCGGGGGTGAGAAGGTCATCGACGGCCAGCTGACGGTCGGTGAATTGACCGAGTTTTTCCTGTACCTCGCGCTGTTGAGATTTCCGGTGAGGATGATCCTGATGATGGTCAACTCCACCGCCCGAGCGAGTTCGGCGGGTGGCAGGATATTCGAAATCCTGGATATTCCTTCCGAAATCGCCGATAGCGCGGTCGCCAGGCCTCTGAAGGTGTCCGAGGGCGTGGTCCGATTCGATGATGTGTCTTTCAGCTACGGCGACGCACCTGCACTCCAGGGAATCAGCTTCGAGGCACGACCCGACCACACTATCGGCATCGTGGGCGCTCCGGGCAGCGGCAAGAGCTCGATCACGAATCTGATTCCCAGGTTTTATGACCCGACGACTGGTTCAGTTTCGATAGACGGGACGGATTTGAAGGATGCGACAGTTCTGTCGGTGAGACAGGCGATCGGACTCGTCGAGCAGGATCCATTCTTATTTGACGGCTCGATTCGAGACAATATTCGCTATGGCGATGTAAATGCATCCGATGAAACCGTTATCGTTGCAGCGAAGATCGCTCAAATTCATGACTTTATCGCAGGGCTTCCCGAAGGCTACGACACTGAGTTGGGCGAACGGGGGGTTGGACTCTCCGGCGGTCAGCGACAGCGTGTTGCCATCGCAAGAACTCTTGTCACGAATTCACCGATCCTTGTCCTTGACGATTCGACATCCTCGGTTGACGCCGGTACCGACGCGAGAATTCGTTCTGCTCTGAAAAAAATGACGGAAGGACAGACAACGATCATCATCGCTCACCGGATTAGCTCGCTCCTCCACGCCGATGAAATTCTGGTTCTCGACAACGGTCGAATCGCAGAGCGTGGGACACATGATGAATTGCTCGCCATGGGCGGTCACTACAATCAACTGTGGGAGCTGCAGCGGGGTCATGGAAGCGAGGTGCTCGACTAATGGCAACAACGACACCGCAAGCACAACCGGACCAGGATTCTAATCGACAGCGTCCGGCGAATTCTGAAGAGGAACACCCGAATCTGCATGAGTCGGATGAAGAGATGTTCGCCCAGCTGGATAGTACTGTCTTCAAACGGTTCTACTACTACGCAAGTCCATACAAAAAGGCGATGCTAATCGCCACACTGGCAGTGATCGGGTTCACATTTGCGAATTTGGCGATACCACTCATCGTCAAGATCGGAATCGACAGCGCGATTCGAGAGGGGAACTCGAGCCTTCTCGCAATAATCGCGATCACGCTCATCGCGGTCGCCGGGTTCTACTGGATCACGAACTTCCTGCAAAACGTCCTCATTACGCGTGTTGCCCTGAGGGTTCTGTACGACATTCGCGCCGACATGTTTTTGCAGTTGCAGCGACTCGCGCTGTCGTTCTCGGACAAGACCCCCATTGGTGCGCTGATGGCGAGGATGTTTGGTGACGTCGGTGCACTGCAAGAGATGCTGGAATCGTCTATCGAAATCGTCGGCGACATTCTCACTTTGCTGGGAATCATAGTCATTTTGCTGGTGCTGGACTTCCAACTGGCCATCGTGACCCTGGCGATCGTTCCGGCCCTGTTCCTGATTCGAATTATCTGGCAGCCAATCGCACGCCGAGCATTTCTCCGCATGCGAAGAAACTCGTCCATTGTCGGCGTGTATCTGGATCAAAATGTCAGCGGAATCCGGGTGGTCCAGGCGCTCAATCGCCAGAGTGAAAACCACGGCATTATGGGCGGGAAAATTCACACGTTCTTCTGGTCGACAGTCCGTGCTTCTCGATTGGGCGGAATTCTTATGCCCACAGTCGAGTTGATGACCGGCGCTGCCCTTGCGTTGGTTCTGATTGTTGGTGGTGGCAGGGTGCTCAGTGGCGCTATCGAAGTCGGCACAATGGTCGCATTCCTGCTGTACGTCCAACGATTTTTTGAGCCGATTCGGACCCTCACGATGCACTATGCCGTTTTGCAGCGAGCCGTAGCGTCGGGGCATCGCATATTTGAACTGCTGGATATTCCTCTCGGGATCGAAGACAAGCCCGACGCACAACCGATTGGCGAGGTGGCAGGGACGGTCGAGTTCAAGAATGTAACGTTTGGCTACGACCCCGAACGACCGATTCTTCGCAATATTAGCTTCAAGGCCGAACCGGGGCAGACGATTGCGCTGGTCGGGCCAACCGGATCAGGCAAGACTTCGATCACCGCTTTGGCCCATCGTTTTTACGATGTGCAAGAAGGGTCGATCACGATTGATGGACACGACATCAGGGATGTCACGCAGGAGTCGATTGGCGGTGTGATGGGAATGGTGCTTCAGGAGCCATTCCTGTTTTCCAAGACCGTGCTCGAAAACGTACGCTACAACACCGTTGGGGCGACTCGGGAAGACGTTGTATCGGCCTGCAAGGTTATCGGCGCACACGACTTCGTGATGCAGCTGGAAAACGGTTATGACACGACCCTGGAACAACGTGGATCGAACCTGTCTATCGGGCAGCGCCAACTGTTGAGTTTCGCCAGGGCGTTGGTCGCGGATCCCAAAATCCTGGTGCTTGACGAGGCAACGGCCAATATCGACAGCTACACTGAACGCATCATCCAGGTCGCCCTCAAGAAACTTCTGGCCGGTCGTACGGCGCTCGTGATTGCACACAGACTTTCTACGATAAGGACCGCAGACAAGATTATTGTTGTCAAAGACGGTGAAATCATTGAGTCCGGCACTCACACGGAGTTGATCGGGCAGGATGGGCTGTATGCTCAGCTCTGGCAGACAAACTACACGTCGTTCGACGATATCTCCGGTAACGCCGACAAACTGATCGGCGCGCCTGCCAGCAGCACCTAGGCTCCGGTCACGAGAGGCAACATCAGCCGGGACGGCATTTCTGAACTATGGAATACCGTCTGATTTGCTACCCGTAATTCCTTATCGGTCCAAAAATCCTTGCCCGTGTTGTGATTGCGGTCGAAGTTCGGAAAATCTGAACTCGATATATCCAACCTCAAACGTTGACCAGGCTGGATTTCAATGCCGATCGGATTTAATTTGATCGAATACCGCTGTGGCACACCCGGATCGAGTAATACTTCCCGGTCGAAACCCTCACGGTACCTGGCCCGCATGATCCCGTAAGTGAGATTGACGGCCAGTCCTTCGCGGGTGATCAGCACAAGCTTTGCTGTCCAGTCTGTGTCGAGTGCGTCCGTCGCCGTCCACAGTTCAAGTTCGACTGGCCCGATAAAGCGAGTTTGTTTCTCAAATTCTTTTGTTTTATAAACGAGAATGTCTTGTCGCCCATCCAACAACTTCTGATCTCGTGGCATGGCCTGGGCGTCGATGTCCATGACGCTCATTACGGGATCTCTGGGGTCGTATGAGTATCGATCTGGACTTTCAGACGCTGGCAGATCGTGTGAGAGCACACCGTCTCCCGACGGTGTGTTCGCTCCACCACGACTGCTCAGGTAGAACGGGACGTATTCTGCGTGCTTCAGCGGCCACTCGTTCTCGAATACCCATTCGTTTGCGCCGAGGACGAACAATTTGACACCCGGTTCCGTTCCGATGCCGTCATCGATTCCTTTGAACTGGTAGTTGTACCACCGCAGAATCAAGTTCTCCCAGCTCTCCTGTGCCTGTGGGCCGTAATCGATAGGACCCAGATCGCGATTCAACGTGGTCATCATGTGAGACCACGGGCCGATCACCAGACGGTGTTGACCCCGGAGACTTTCCGGGCCGTTAGTTTCGAGGCCCGTAAATTGCTTTACCGTGCCAATCACGCGGTCCCACCAACCGGTGAACATCGCGGCCGGGACATTTACCTTTGGGTGTACGCTGTCGAAGTCCCACATCTCGACGTTCTGTTGTCCGTAGTACTGTTTTAGCTGGGGCGTCAAAGTCGAGAACGGCTCGCCGGGTATTTCCCCCAGTGGCAGGTACCAGATCCACTTACCTCGCTCGATTGCTCGCCACTGGTCAACCGCTTCGACCGGTGAATGCGGACCATGTTTAATCCCCGCTCGTTTTCTCATGTCGGCGGCCATCATGTACGTCCACTCGAGCCGTCGACCTGTCTCGAAAATCCCAAAGTTCATATCGAGGGACCGGGTGCCCATTCCGCTTGCGTGGATCGCCTTCAGAGACGGCGGTTGTAGTTCTGCCATACGCCACGAAGTCCACGCATCGTATGAGTGGCCCCAGGTGCCGACCTGGCCATCGGAACCGGCTAACTGAGCGGCCCATTCGACCGTGTCGTAACCATCTTCGGCATCACCTGTCAGCGAGTTGTCCATGAACTGCCACAGGAACTCCCCCTGAGAGTCGTAGCGTCCTCGCGTGTCCTGACACACAACGGTGTAGCCATGCTCCGCAAGTTTCCGTGCGGTGTTGACGTACCTGGGATTGAGCTTCCGGTAAGGGGTCCTTAGCAGCAGCACTGGATGCCGACCGCCATCGTCGGGTCGATAGATGTCTGCCTTCAGGATCGTGCCGTCTCGCATTTCCGCGGAGATATTTTCTTCAGGACTTGATCGACGTCAATCTCGCAATCCTCGCAGGTCAGTGTGAGTCGCTCGCGTGGAAACAAAACATACCAGCGACAGGGTACGACCGCAGCGATCTTTACTCGGATAACTGTGGAGTCTTCGAGTGCACACCTCTGGGGCGGAGTGTAGTGGCGGCATCAACAAATTTCAGGACGGCTAGCAGCGCAGTCTTTTTCAATCAGGTCGTTGTGAGAATGCCCCGGTACGTACAACGCGCAGCCGCCCTCCCTACGACGTAGGGAGGGCGGCT
>JAQBVG010000186.1 GCA_027623655.1 Chloroflexota bacterium | reverse complement strand
GCACAAGGATTTGACCGCCATACGATGGGTCAGTGAGCATCTCCTGGTAGCCGGTCATCGACGTGTTGAACACGACTTCACCGGTTGTTTCAGCCTCGGCCCCGAGTCGCCGTCCAGCAAATGTCGACCCGTCTTCCAGGATCAGGTACATCGGTCCACGCACATCACTCATGCCCTGGCTCCCACTCTGGAGTTCAATTCGAACACTGTCTCTCCTTGATAAATCGTCCGTACGACCCGACCCGTAAACTCAACTCCACCAAGTGGACTGTTCGCGCTCTTCGACGCGAACTCTTCTGGCTTCACTACCCACTTACTGCCTGGATCTATCAGTGTCACGTCCGCTGTAAAGCCTTTTTTCAGCGAACCAATATCACGACCAAGAATCGCAGCCGGCCCTGCCGTCAGTGCTTCGATCAACCTCAGAAGAGAAATACTCCCGGCATCGACCAGCCCGAAAACTGACGAGAATGCCGTTTCAAGCACATTAATTCCGTGGGCGGCTTCGTTGTACGTGCATACCTTGTCGGTCGCGGCATGCGGTGCATGATCGGTGGCAATGACATCGATCAGACCCTGGCTCAAAGCCTCTACCAAAGCTTCAGCGTCAGCCCTGCTACGTAGCGGTGGATTTACCTTCGTATTCGTGTCGTAGCTCTCCAGGACTACACGGTCGGGAACCTGGCCCCTCTGGCCGAAAACCCATTGGTCATTGAGAGTCAAATGGTGCGGCGTCACTTCAGCAGTAACGTTCACGCCAAGTTCCTTCGCCGAGCGAAGTGCGGCTAACGATCCAGTCGTCGATATATGCGGAATGTGAAGGCGGGCTCCGGTCAACCCGGCCAGCTGTAGATCACGTGTCACCATCGCCGTTTCGGCTTCGGCGGGCACACCGGCCAGACCCAGTCTCGTCGCGACGGCGCCGGCGTTCATCACACCACCAGCACCGATCTTTTTGTCCTCTGCATGATTGATAATCGGTAGCCCGAACTCGACCGAGTACGCCAGCGCCTGGCGCATCAGGTTGGCGTCGCTGACCGGATTTCCATCGTCAGAGAACCCGATCACCCCGGCATCGGCCAGTTCGCCCATCGGAGCAAGCCGTTTGCCATGTTGTCCAACCGATATAGCCCCGATCGGCAAGACACGCACGACACCATCGGCAGCTGCCCTGCGTATGACATCTTCGACAACACTCGCCGAGTCCTGGACCGGGTCGGTATTCGGCATCGCGCAGACTGTCGTAAATCCACCCTGTGCGGCGGCTTTTGTGCCGGACGCTATCGTCTCTTTCCATTCCTGACCGGGTTCACGAAGGTGGGTGTGCAGGTCGACATATCCCGGTGACACGATCAATCCTGTCGCATCGATCCCTTCATAACCGTCTGGGATTTTGCCGATCGACTTCTGGCTTACTTCTTCGATCCTGCCGTTCAAAATCAGGACGTCGGCAATCCGGTCGATTCCCTGGGCAGGATCGATCACTCTACCGCCCGTTATTGCCAGCTTATTTCCGGCTGCCAAACGCGTATCCCTTCCCGGCACACTCTTGTTTTTTCGTCTTCGTCAAATCGATTCAACCCCCGTTCCTGCCACCGTTGCGTGATGATCTGCTCGGCGCACATAGGGCGTAGAGGACAGCCATACGAACGGCCACCCCGTTGCGCACCTGCTCCTCCACCACACTCTGCGCGCCGTGGGCCACCTCGGACGAAACCTCGACGCCCTCGTTCATCGGACCGGGATGCATCAGGAGCGCTCCATCGCGAGCGGTACTTAGTCGGGCGGCATTGATACCCCATCGATTGGAATACTCTCGGAGACTCGGGAGATGTCCCGCGTCCTGGCGTTCTTGCTGGATGCGTAGCGGCATGACCACATCTGCATCTTCGACCGCTTCGTCAACCGACTTCGCCACCGTCAGGCCGCCGAAGCCAGTTTCATCGCCGTGGATCGATCCGGGTTTCCATTCATCCGGCAACAACGTGTTGGGACACGAAATTACGACTTCAGCACCCATTTTCTGGAAGGCGATGATGTCCGATCGCGCCACCCTGCTGTACAACACATCGCCAACAATCGCGATCTTTTTTCCGGCCAGGTCACCCAGGTGCCGCCTGGCGGTAAACAGATCGAGCAGCGCCTGGGTCGGGTGGGCGTGGGTACCGTCTCCCGCATTCACCACAGATGCATCGGTGTGTTTTGCAATGAAGTACGGTGCACCCGAGTGGGGGTGGCGTACCACCAGCCCATCGATCTGCATCGCCTGCAATGTCTTTACAGTGTTCAGCAGCGACTCACCTTTCGAAGTGCTGCTGGCCGACGCGGTTACATTGATGACGTCAGCACCCAGGATCTTCCCGGCCTGCTCAAACGACACGCGTGTGCGCGTACTGTTCTCGAAGAACATCGTGATGATCGTTTTACCGCGGAGTGCCGGAGACTTACGCACATCACGACCCGCAATCTCCAGCATGCCCTCGGCACTGTTGAGCAATCCGGTGATTTCCGCAGCCGACAGGTCGTCAAGATCAAGCAGGTGCTGCCTGGGCTCGATCATCAGGCCGGCCTGGTTAGAATCGGAATTCTTCCCGCGGCCAAAGGACGAACCTGTTTCGGTTCTTGAGCCTGCGTTCCGCACAGTCTTAGACTCTGTCATCTGTTTTCATGCCCCACTAACACCGCGTCTTCGCCATCGGTTTCTGACAATCGGACCTGCACTCGCTCGACACGCGAAGTCGGTATGTTCTTGCCAACAAAGTCGGGCCGGATCGGCAACTCACGATGCCCGCGATCGACCAGCACTGCAAGTTGAATGCGACTTGCACGGCCGAATTCCAGCAGGGCTTCCATGGCGGCACGGATCGTGCGGCCGGTGTATAAAACATCGTCGATGAGCACAACGGGACGATTGGTTACTTCCGTCGGAATATCCGTGGGCCGAAGTGGATGGGCCGAGGCCACTTCCGGGTCGTCTCGCCACAACCTGGGATCGAGGGAACCGACCACGGGGGTGAACCCCTCGATTCGTTCAATAATGTCGGCCAGACGCCGGGCAAGGTGCACACCGCGAGTCTGAAGCCCCACCAGGACAAGGTTTCTGGCTCCACGATTCTGTTCGAGGATTTCATGCGAAATTCTCGTAATCGCCCGCCTGATGTCGTCCTGCGTCAGCA
>JAQBVG010000043.1 GCA_027623655.1 Chloroflexota bacterium | reverse complement strand
ATAACGGTTGCCTCTTCGATTTCGCCAAATCGGCCGAAAGCTGCTTGGAGCGAGGACGAATCCGTCGCCCATGCCAGGCTACCAATAAATAACTTCTTACCCATAAATCAATTCTCGTTCGTGGGAATCCCATCGAATGTTCAAAGTCGAACATATCTAAGCGCCGTTACGTACGGTTATCGTCCCACAGTCTATTTCTATACCCTGCCGCGACTTCTCGCGCATATTCTCGTCTTGCTGACGAAACTACGTGTTGAGGTGGTCAGGTGGGGGTACATTGCTAATTGTAACTGTTTGACGGTAACTGTGCGTAGTCGTTGTCAACACCAATACCTGGAACTGAGGTCTGACAGAACAATCCTGCCGTTATGACAGGTCGCTCAGGCACATCACGCCTTCGGAGATGCTGGACGGAAGACGAGACCAGACACTGCCTAAAAAAGAAGGTCACATACCGATCATTGCAGCGTTGGAAAGAACGCATCATGACGCCCACAGTTCTGTTGAATTCGGTAAAACGGCATCGTCATCTACTCGGTGACAATTAGGACGTGAACGAGAAACGGAGATCCCAAATCCCAGACGAGTTGATTGACGAGGTTTCCGCCTCGCTGGCCGGCCGTCACCTTTAGAACCACAGCAGTTCCTTCGGTCCAGACTTCGTAGTTATTGAAATACTCGCCCCAGGTGGTCGTCGTACCACCATCAGACAATGCGGGTCGCCCCACAACTGAGCCATACAACCGTGTATCACTCTCGATTCTCTGTCTCAAACGTTCAGAATTTTCTTCTGCCTCTTTTTCAGAGGTATGCACCAAAACTACATAGGTAGGCGGAACACCACCGGGCTCGGACGGAAAAGCGATTCCAGCCGCGGCTACCTCGAACGGCAACAACAAGTGTGCTTCTGCGAGTTGCTTTTCGACTTCTTCAATCGTCGTGTTCCTGGTCAGTCCGTTATCCCACGCTTCCTGCACGTGAACTGGTGCCGCGCCAGCGCTGAGGTTCACACCGACGAATTTGGCATTCACGGCGCCGTACTTCCACAGAAGTTCGGCAGCCAGCAAATACGCAGGATCGTCCGCCAGACTCGGTTGAAGACCGGCTGATGCGTCGATGATCTGCTCCATCAGTTCGTTCGACAGCGTCCATGCGGCAAGGCCATCCTTGATCAGGATGCGTCCACCCCGTCCCAGGTCGTCAAAAGCCGGTTTTGCCAACCTCAGGTGCAGGCTCTGTTTGAAATCTTCACCCCATGCGTAGTAGTCGACTTCTGAATGCGAAACTACATCGTGAGGAAGGCAGTCATCACAGGCGGCAAGGTGATCGGAGGTGGTCTTTGGATCGAACGATCCAAGTAATATTTCACGACCGTAGGTGTGATCCCCGAATGCGCCAATCTGATCAATGCTGCGAGCGTCAAAACCCAGTGAATCGTAGGTTGTTTCGTTCGTATCAATCCCTCTGAGTCCGGACAGCCAGAGATCGGTCCCCCGTGTTCCAAGATGTCTCGTTATCTGTGTGCCAAGAATATTGAAGGACTGCTCCAGCATCTCTATCACATGTTCAAAGACCTCGTCCGAAGTCGCATCATCGCCCGGTCGCGTGATTCCAAAGCCGTCACGCAGCCTCATGACATCGACGACCTGCACTTCCTGCCGCGATTCTTCGTTGTCCGGCAGGTGGCCGAGCATTAGCTCGAACGGCGAAATGATCTGAGGCGACTCGCCGGAACTCCCCAGATTGGGAGCCACCTCGGAATCGCCACTACGTGCGCCAAAAACAGGCAGCGCGAGTAAAGCCACCCCGACGATGACACTGTACGCAATCTTCATTTGCTGATCCCTGAACCAACGAACATGCTTTTATTGTATGGAACATATCAGATCGTGCACTTACGATATGCAACCTCATTTCACAGCCGGTCTCTCTAAACCACCGCACGCGCAGTATCAGGCGGTACACTCGGGTCGCCGTTTCACGTTGATGGGGACGAATTTCAGGAGTTGCACCGCACATGATCGTCGATACGCACGTCCATATCTGGGAGATGCCGCCGATTGCGCCAATCGGCCCCAGTGCCCCTAACTTCACATCGAAGCCGACCGCCCACGCCAATGCGGAGCTTCTGCTCGACGATATGGACGCCAATGGCGTCGACAAAACTGTACTCGTACAGACATCGTTTTCGACCTGGGACAACGAGTATGTTGCTGCCTCGGCGATCAAGTACCCGGACCGATTCGTCTCGATGGGCCTTGTCGATCCGATGGACGGCGATAACGCACAGCAGGCTGTCTACTGGATGGAAGATCGCGGCATGCAGGGGTTCAGGTTTCACCCGCAGTACTACTCAGAAGTGGATATTCTCAAAAGACCCGAGAACGACGCAATGTTCAGGGCGATCGAGCAACGTTCGGGAATCGTCCAGATCCACAACAGGCCCGAACATGCTCACCAGCTCGACTATGTCGCCGGAAAATACCCGGGCATTACGTGGCTGATCGATCACATGATGTATCCGGAGCCGAAGATGGCACCCGACTGGGACGACTACAAGCCTGTTCTGGCGTTGGCGGGTCACCAGAACGTCCACATGAAGATTTCTGACATTCATAACAGATCGGAGGGCCAGTTCCCGTTCTCCGACATGCACGATGTCATAAAGATGGCGTTCGACGCCTTCGGTATAGATCGTTGTATGTGGGGCACCGGATACCCGGGTTATCATCGTGTAGCGCACGGTTGGCTTTCGCTTGAAGACGAACTCCGCCTGGTCCGCGAACGATTCGACTGGCTTACAGCAGACGAGCGGTCAAAATATCTCGGTGACAACGCCATGCGCATCTGGAACTGGGACAACGAGTAATATGGCGGGTCGTAAAACTCGTTACAGGTAAAAACGGAGATATCGCTGCAAATGGCACTTCAACCCGGCATACCGGCGCCAGATTTCACGCTTCAAAGTCAGTTAGGCGAGATCAAACTCTCCGATCTGAGAGGCAAGAACGTAGTGATCGGGTTTCATCCGGCCAGCTTCACCGGTGGCTGACTGAACCAGGTGCGCGGGTTCCGCGCAAACTACGCCGACTTCAAGGCAGCCAACACGGAAATCGTTGAGATCAGCTGCGATTCGCTTGCCGTTCAGCGTGCCTGGACAACAAGCATCGGCGAAGACGAAGACGACGAAGTAGAGGGCGTTCCGTTCCCGGTGGCCAGCGATTTTTGGCCTCACGGGCAGGTGACGAAAACGTACGACGTGTTCAACGACGAACAAGGAAATGCACGTCGGTCCGTATTTATCATCGATCCTGAGGGCATGATCCGCTGGTCTAACGTCTACGTCGACTCGATTCCCGCTTCCGGCGAGCTGCTGCACAAGATCGAGAATCTATAAAGAGCGATCGGCCCTGATTAGCGTTCTCTCACCTAGCTTCGAGAGCTAATATTGGTTCAACCGCCATATTTCACGGCCGCGGTGGGATACCTGTGGACCTCGGAATGCCTGCGGCACTGGGCCTTCTGCCGTAAAATTTCGCTCGACTAATCAAGACAGGCTTCGTCCAACGCTCAACCAACGCCAAGAGGAGACACTCAGTTGGCAAGATATACCCGCCTTCAGGCACTGAACGCCGTCCACGAAATCGGCGTAGTGCCGGTGTTTTACAACGGCGACATCGCTACAGTCCAGAACATTGCCAGGGCGTGTGTGAACGGCGGTATCAGGGTCCTCGAGTTCACAAATCGCGGCGATCATGCATGGGAAGTCTTCACGGCACTCGACCGGTTCTGTGCCGCCGAACTACCCGCCGCAATCCTTGGTGCCGGTTCTGTTCTCGATGCAGGGACCGCCTCGATGTACATATCGTCGGGAGCCAGCTTCATAGTCGGTCCGGTCACGAATCCCGATGTCGCCAAAGTCTGCAACCGGCGAAAAGTCGGTTACGTCCCGGGGTGTGGCACCGCATCGGAGATATCGGCCGCAGAAGAGCTTGGGGTCGACATCGTGAAAATATTCCCGGGTAGCGCGGTTGGTGGTCCGGGCTTCGTGAAAGATGTGCTTGCGCCCATGCCGTGGTCGTCGATCATGCCGACCGGAGGTGTAGACATAACCGAGGAGTCGTTGCGGCCGTGGTTCGAGGCCGGTGTCGTCGCCGTTGGCATGGGTTCGAAACTCGTTTCAGCCGATATCGTGAAAAACGGTGACTGGGCCACGCTTGAGCAGCGCAGCAAAGACACGGTCGCACTGATCAAGTCGATCCGCGGCTCCTGATACCGCCTGCACACAACGTGGCCTTCGAAACTTAAATCGGCAACCTACAGATATTTCAGAAGCAACAGTCCAGGAAAACCGGAGATTCTCACAACATGGCAAAGGTCGTAACTTTCGGAGAGGTAATGCTTCGTCTCGCAACGATGAGACGTGAACGGTTCACCCAGGCACGCGAGTTTGAAGTTACCTATGGCGGCGGTGAGTGCAACGTTGCGGTATCGCTGGCTCATTTTGGTATCGACGCGACTTTCGTGTCGGCGATTCCGAACAACGACATCGGCCAGGCGTGCATCAACTATATTCGCCAGTTCGGCGTCGATACTTCGGAAATCCTTCGACAGGGTAAGCGACTCGGCACTTACTACCTCGAATCGGGTGCCGCGATGCGGGCCTCAAAAGTCGTATACGACCGGGCGTCATCATCGATCGCCGAGATCAAGCCCGGTGAGATTGACTGGGAGAAGGTGTTCGACGGTAAAGACTGGTTCCATTTCACAGGAATCACCCCGGCGATATCGAAAAGTGCCGCCGCTGCGTGCGAGGAAGCTGCAGCAGCCGCCAAGCAGCTCGGTCTTACTGTAAGCGCCGATATGAACTACCGGAAGAACCTGTGGTCGCCAGAACAGGCACAGGCCACGATGATTCCAATGATGAAGTACGTCGACGTGTCGATAGGTAACGAGGAAGACACCGAAAAATGCCTGGGCGTTGCAGCCGAGGGCGTTGATGTTACGACAGGCGAGATCGACGCCGAGGCGTACCGGCCGGTCGTACAGCAACTGGTCGACAAATTCGGCTTCAAAAAAGTCGGGATCACTTTACGAGAAAGTGAATCTGCGGACGACAACGGCTGGAGCGCAATCTACTACGACGGTAGCGAAATTCTCCTCGGTACCCGGTACGCAGTCCGCATTGTCGACCGCGTTGGCGGCGGTGACGCGTTCTGTGCGGGCATCATCTACGGGCTTCTACAGGACGGTTGGAATTCGAGGCAGGTCCTCGACTTTGCGGTGGCGTCGTCGGCCATGTCCCATACGTTCCATGGTGACTTCAACCTCGTCAGTGTCAGCGAAGTCATGGCCGTTGCCGGTGGCGACGTGACGGGCCGGGTCCAGCGGTAGGAACCAGTGGTAACCACCGGATAACTACACAGGCGATTGGTTTCCCCCGAAAAATTGTGCTGACCGGCGCTGAAACACATCGTTGCGGGGTTCAGGCGGAGCAACGAATGCCCTGCCACGCACTGTCTTATTGAGCGGATTTCGCCCGGTCATTCAGTATTGACGGGCGTTTCGCTCGCGTAATAAAGTTCGCCTCGCTTCTCTGGATCACAAATCGTTCGGGGCTGGTTCATGTTTATCAATGTCATCTGGCTGATCGCGTTCGTCGCCCTCACGGGTCTTGGCATACGACTTTTTATTAAGGTCGTTCGGTCTTCGAAGATGCCGGTCCGATACGGCAGCGGCTTCTTCGTGGGGCTGTTCACAGTTTTGTTTGGTCTGATCACCGTGCTGGGATTCCTGGGGATGCTGACGGCGTACTTACCGCGTGGCAATCCGGTAGTGGAAGTCACCATGGCCGGTACGACTGAGCAGATTGAACGCGGCCGCCAGATAGCCAGCTGGACATGCGCTGGCTGCCACAGTGTCGATGGGGAACTGCCTCTCTCCGGTGGTGAAGACATCATGGCCGACATCCCGATGCCGATCGGCAAAGCAACACCCGCCAACCTGACCCCGGCCGGCCGAATCTCGACATGGTCCGACGGGGAGCTCCAGCGCGTGATTCGAGAAGGCACGAATCCTGACGGACACCTGTCGACCGTGATGGCGGCGAACACCTTCAGATACCTGAGTCAACAAGATTTGGATTCAATCGTCGCGTACCTGCGATCCGAACCCGCTGTCGAGACGGACATAGAACAGAAAAACAGCCTGACATTCCTGGCAATGGTGATGCTCCCCGTCGGGATGCTCCCGGTAAAAAGCCCGCCAGATTTCGACCCGCCACCCCACGTGGAGTCTGCGGTCACCGCCCGCTATGGAGAGTATGTGACGAAGGTGATTGATTGCGTCCTGTGCCACGGCGATGACTTTTCAGGCGGTTCCGGCGGGATCATTCCTGCGGGCCCGAGCCTGGCCGGCGCAAAGCTCTGGACAAGCGAGCAGTTCATCAACACGATGAGGACCGGTGAAACCCCATACGGAAAGATGCTGAGCGACGAAATGCCGTGGGAGGAAATAGGGAAGATGGACGACGAAACGCTTAAGGCTGTATTGCTATATCTGAAGGAAGCCGCGCCGTAGTCGCCGGGGGATTGGCAACTCCGGCGCCGGCACGACCGATTTACGTCCTGCCAGGTCTCCTTCGGCTACTCCAACTCGCCATCCGGGTTATGACCATTCATCACTTCCAGGTAATCCGGCAACACATGATCCCTGTACGCCTGCTCCAGCAGGTCGACGAGCTTCACCGGGTCCGGGTGCCCGATAACCCTGGCCCCGGTTTGCTTGTTGATTACCTTGACCAGTTCTTTGATGTGATCGGCTATTCCACCGGTGCCTTCAAGCACACCGATCAACTTTGTCTCGTCGTAAGCGATGGCGAACTCACCGAGCGTTCCTGAACGTCCACCGACGATCACAACTGCGTCGCAACTCCTGATGTTCTCAATCTCACGGCCCATCAACCCGCTGCCCGTGTAAATGATCACGTCGTATCCGCGTGTCGGTGATTGATAACGTTCAACGTGTTCCCTGAAACTCTGCGCCGGAGAAATCCCAATGACGAGCCCACCCTGCGATTTCGCGCCACGCACCGAGTCATGAGGCAATCCCGGGGCAATTCCGGTTACGAGCGTGTAGCCGCGCTTGCCGACCTCAGCGCCAAGGTTGTAGATCTTCTGCCGGGATGTTTCGGCGACCTGACCTCCGGCGGAACCCATGACACCGAACACCATTCTTGGAAAGCCGGTCGGTTCGCCATAAACGGGCTGGATACTGGGATGCGTTGAATCAGGCATATTTTTTTCTTGGTGTGCAAAATGCGATCTCGCGACCGGGTTAGTTGTTTCCATATTAGGTGCCGCGTGCCGTAGCGAGATTCTGAAAAATTCTTCCGAATTGGCGACTTCGCGACCGAGCGCAGCACGCGGTGCACCGGCAAAGCTCAGCACACACATAGGCTGACAACTACAGGCAGTAGCAATCGGCAGCCGCCACGTGTAGGGACCAACGCAGACCGTTCCCTACCTTGCAGCGCCAGTGTCGATGGCGCATAGCGGCGACCACGATGCCGAAGAGCAGACCGTTTCCGACCTCAAAGAAAATGTGCCGATGGCACCTAATGGCACGCTAGAAGCCCATTGCCACGCCATCACGTCGTGGGTCCGCTCCGCCGAGCAAAGTGCCGTGTTCGGTGAACTGGATGCCCTGGCCACCGCCTACGCTGTTGTGCCAGTCCGGCGCGACCGACACCCGGTGGCCGCGTCTTGCAAGCTCCTCCCGCATCTGCTTCGGGAACCTGTTTTCCAGGAGCAACATTCCCTCGTCATAGAAGCGGAATCGAGGTGCCTCGATCGCCTCCTGCACGTTCATCCCCACGTCAATGTGGTGGTACATCATCTGCACACTCGTGTGTAGTATTCCGTAGCTACCGGGTGTCGAAATCGACATACGGATTTTTTGTTTTTCACCGGGATCTGTCGGCAACGAGAAGATTTGACCGGGCGCAATGCAGAAGTCCTGCTGCTTGCCGGGGCCGATCAGGTTGGGACTTCCCAGGCCGGGGTCGATGTCGAACCACTTGCACATGTTGTTCATGAACACGCCGGTATTGCCGGCCACTACGGCCGATCCGAATGCTCCGCCCAGGGTCTGCGTAATCGTCACAACGTTGCCTTCGGCGTCTGCGGTGGCAAAGTGCGTCGTAAGACCGCTTGCGTACTCTGGCTTAACGCCGACCGGTGCATGTTCAACCCGGGAACGATTCCATCGCTCCGGAGGAGGGCCCGCAGTTCTGAGGTTGTTTATTCCTGCGGCTTTTTCGGCTGCATACTCGGAAGATAGCAACCGTCCAAGTGGAATTTCTACTTCATTCGGATCACCAGCGTACTTTGCACGGTCGTCTGCCGCTATGTACACGGCCTCGACCAGACGATGAAGGGCGTCGCTCGAACCGTAAGGCAATTCATCGAAATTACCCAGGATATTCAGTGTTTCAAGTACCTGGAATCCTGATGAGTTCGGCGGCGGTGTCCGGACCTCAAAACCGCGGTATCTGGTCGTGATTGGCTCCTGCCAGAAAGCACGGTAAGCCGCGAGTTCATCGCGATTGATGATCCCGCCCGCGGCTTTCAGTCCCGCATGAATTCGGTCTCCGAGCCGCCCTTCGTAAAACTCTTTTTGACCGCCCTGTGAGATCGCGGTCAGGGTTTCGGACAGCTGCGGTTGGCGAAACAGCGATCCTGCGCTCAGGTTGTTTCGGTCTACTGAAATCGCCGTTTTTGACGACTCGAACCGATCGATACGAACGAAATTTTCCTCGACCATCTTCGCGTTGAACGGAGTCAGCGCAACTCCCTCGGCAGCGTAGTTAATTGCGTCCCTGAAGACCCGAGAAAGGGGTAGCGACCCGTAGGTTTCATGCATCGTCATCCAACCGGAGACGTTGCCGGGCACAAGAGGTGCAAGGGGGCCGGTTTCGATATTGAACTGATCGTAAATCTCAGGCTTTGCGGCATTCGGCGCATGACCCGAAAAATTCAAGATCCTGGTCCGACCCTCTCTGGCGATATAGACCATGCCGATGCCAATTCCGCCAACTCCCGACATGTACGGCTCTGCAACGTTCAGCATTGCAGCAACCGCGACGGCGGCGTCGATTGCGTTCCCACCGTCTCGCAAAACATCGAGGCCGGCGCGGCTGGCATACGGGTGTGCCGAGGCGACCATACCGCTTTTTCCCGTCGCTGGCGCCCGGGTTGACCGCCCGTGGGTCGTTGCCCCGTCAGGGAACAGCATGTCGGAGCCGCTAATCTCAACCTTGTTCATCAGTAATTCCTGTGCTCAGCTATGGCCGTTTCGTTGATCATCGACTATTTTTCAGACGAGCTGCGACAGCTGATTTCTCGACGCAATTCGCTGCTCATCCGAACCATACGCCATCGAGTAGTGGCCCTTGTACCCTGCGGTTTCAAGGCGGGTAAACAGGTTTTTGAAATCAAGGGTGCCCTCGCCCGGTACAAGATGGACCTCGTATTCGCCAGTATTGTCCGCCAGGCGCACTTCACCTATCCGATCGATACTGAACGCATCGAGGAATCCATCGACCCCATCGGGAACCAGGTGCGAATGGTTCGCAGTAAACGCCCATCCCAGTTGCTCGGCCGGAATTGCATCGAAGTAGGCCTTTGTCTCTTCGACCGTGTGGGCAAGGTAGTGGATTTCCGCCCTGTCAGGTTCGAGATTAAGGTTTTCAAGAAGAATCCGTTGACCTGTGTCGGCGCCATATTTTGAAATGCGGACCAACCGATCCAGAGATGCCTTTTTCCGCTCGGGTACATCGCCGGAGAAGTGATACCCGGCGTGGATCACGGTCCAGGCACAACCGAGCTGGTTTGCCAGGTTCACGCTCGCCCGCATGTACTCTTCGACCGCTCGTGACACATAAGGCGAGTACTCTGCGACGTTCACGGCTGAAAGCGTGTGAAGCCCGATCGAAATTCCGTTTGTCTCGCACATGTTTCGAACGTCACGTGTCCGATCGGCGTTCCATGCGTCCATGTGGTTGGGGCCCGCATCCGCGTTGAAATCGAGGAAAAAAACCTCGTTCTTGATCGCCCACCGGATTGCGTCTTCAAGTCGAGTTTTTCCTGCGTCTACACCTATTCGGTCTTTGAGCGACATTAGGGCATTCCTTTTCTGAAGCGCCATTACGCTACTGTTAGCCGGAATTTAGTTCCAGTTTGCGTACAACTTGCTGTCTTCGAGATTGACCACTTCGAACGGCAGCCCGCTCGATTCGGCGGCGCCACGCCCGTCTTCGAGCACGAGCCAGGTACCCCCCCTGCCAACGGCCCGACCCTGGAACATGATCAACTCCCCGGCCACCAACGACATCGACGCCTTGCCCGTTGAGGGGTTTACAACGGTCACGTCGGCGTCGGCCCCCTCCGAGAAGTGACCCTTGTTGAGCAGGCCGAGCATACGTGACGGGGTGTAGCTCAACTTGATGACGGCTTCATCCATGCTGAGAGCACCAAATGCCACGAGGGCCATGGTCCGTTCAATCGCGACGTTCCGCGGAAGCGACCCGCCGTCTGTCGAAACCGCATCGACCCTGAAAGTGCCGTCACCGTACTTTGCCGTCGCCAGGCTGAAGGCACTGGTTGGAGGGTTCACCGGGAAACTGAGAGAGGCATCGGTAGACGCTGCCTCCCAGATGTCGACCGCCTCCTGGCCAGTTACAAGCATCACCCGACCCCCACGCTCTACCAGGGCCGAGCCGTACCCGTCCAGGACTGCTGCCCTGACTCCCTTGTCCGTTGTCGGGTATCCGCGGGCTTTCAGACAGTTCTGGGCCACGTTGTACACGAGATTGCCCGCCTCATCGCAGAGGCCGTTCGTGCCGTTTGCCTGCGCCAGGTAAGCCTCGGTGACCCACTGGGACCGCATTTTCTCGATCATGCCGAGTGCTTCCTGCACCTCTTCGTGAGGCTCATCGATCATCCCACGCGTATACGAGTTGATGTGAGCGACGTGGAGTCGCCCGCTACCCGTTATTTCCGGGACCTCTCGAAGACCGGTCATATCGCTCCCGGACTCTTTCGTCCCGACGTGGAAAGCTATCCAGGCAAGTTGGTCATTGGCCTCTTTGACCGCGGACGCCGAAGCCTCCGGCGTGAACGGGTAGTACCCACCGAGCAGCTTGACGCCGAAACCGCCTCGTTTTTTTACATCGGCAATTGCGTCGCGAAGAACGCTTGGCCTCGGATCGTCTTCGGAAATCGTCGAATGTGGAACAAGTCCCATCAACGAAGCCACGTTTAGCCCCGCACCTCGGCGGCGCATGCCATCGGACATGGCAGTTGGATCGCCCGCAAGGTCGAGGGCGGTTGTAGTGCCCGATTCGACCAGCATGGTGTGCCCAAAGGCACGGTCTACGTTCCTGTTGAACGGACTCGACAGGTGAGCGTGAGTGTCGATATGGCCGGGCATCACGATCTGACCGGTCACATCGATGATGTCGTCGGCCATTTCAGGAGTAATGTTCTCGGAAACAGCAGCCACTTTGCCATGCCTGATCCCAAGGTCAAAACGGCCGTCGATGTGATTCGCAGGGTCGATCACTCGTCCGTTTTTCAAAACCGAATCGTATTGCTGAGAGGTTGCCAAGACGGAAAAAACCTGTTTTTAGAATGTGTTTCGAGAAGTTTGCGGCGATTCTACATATCCGTAACTACCGAGTAACGAAATATGCACGACTATATTCCTAATCGATGGCGTGCCGTCGAGATTCAACGAAAACTAGAATGGTTGCCTGCCGCATGTTGCGAATTGAATCTCACGGCACGCTTTCGCGTTCGGATTAATGCGGTCTGTGAAAGCCAATCTCGTTCGGCATTCTCCTATTTAGGCCCGATCTGATCGCCACCGTGTCGATTCGACAACACCGAACGTAGCCGGGCAGGACTAAACTTCGGCACTTCGTAAGTGCCCATGACCCCGACTGAACCCACACCCGCATCCATATCTGCCACCTCGACAGCCGACGGTCGACCGGCTATCGACGCCTTAATTGTTTACGCCGGGCGCGGACTTCGGGATATGGGACGCGGCCTTATCGCGGTGATACTCGCGATATACCTCTCTGAGATCGGAATGTCGATCCCGCAGATCGGCCTCGTACTTGGAGCAAGCCTGGTCGGTGGGTTCGTATTCTCGCTTGTCGTGATGTTTACCGCGAACTCGATATCACGCCGGGCGTGGTTCGTGATCATCGCCCTCGTCACGGGGCTGTCGATAACGATGCTGTTTTTCACCGAGAACGTCTGGCTGATCGGGCTGGCGTCGTTCTTCGGTTCCTACGCTGGCAGCGGAATGCACTGGGGACCGAGCCTTCAACTCGAACAGTCGTCGCTGACCGAGGTGACCACCGCTCGAACCCGCACACGTGCGTTCTCAAACCTTTCAGTATCTTCAGCAGCGGGAAGAGCGTTGGGAGGAGCACTGGTCGGTGTCGCGACGTTCCTGATCGGTGTGCGTGACTGGGAATTACTCGATGCCTATAGAGCGCTTCTGGCGATCTATCTCGGTATCAACCTGTTGAACGCCGCGATTTACCTGGGACTCTCTTCGGCGGTCGAATCACGTTTGTCGGCAGACCAGCTGCTCGTAAATCCGTTCAAGACACCCTCGAGAAAGCCGATTCTGAGGATTTCTGGACTGTTCGGAGTCGATTCATTTGCAGGTGGGATGATCTTTGACGCTTTTTTCGCGCTATGGATGGTCGAGAAATACGGCCTTAACGAAGGCACCATCGCGGCAATCCTCGTTGCCACCCAGGGGCTGAACCTCGTATCGATCTGGCTGGCCCCGTCGGTCGCGAAGCGGATAGGTCTTCTCAACACCTTCGTCTGGACCCAGGTAGCCTCGAACATCTGCCTGATAGCGTTCGCTTTCTCACCGACGGCCTTCGTTGCCGCAGCGATCTGGATGGTGAGAGGGATTTTTGACGAGATGGACGTCCCGACCCGGCAGTCGTACATGATGGCGCTTGTACCGCCCGCGGAGCGGAACGTAATGGCGGGTTCGGCCAATCTAGGTCGTGGCATCGGCCGGATGCCCAGTTCAACCGTGACTGGTTTCCTCTGGGCAGGTGCATACACAGTTGCTCCGTGGCTGGTAGGCGGCGGGTTGAAGCTTGCATACGACTTCGCGATCTACTTTTCGTTCAGGAATGTTCAGTTACCAGAAGAGCCAGAGCATCGCTGAGCTGTCCCTGCGGAAGCCCTTATGTAGAACGTGGTGGGCGACCTGAGTACATCATCGCCTGCGACACGTCGATCACCTCCAGCGGGATGCCGCTCGGCTCGATCGCATGTTCGCCACGGTCCGTCGTGAGAATCGTTCCACCGGAGCCAACCACCCGCCCGGCAAGCATGATCATGCGGCCAGCAACAATGCCGTGACTGGCCTTCCCCTCAACAGGATCAATTAGCGTCAGATCGGCATCTTTGCCCTCGGAAAGCCTGCCTTTGTTGTTCAGACCTATCATTCTTGCCGGGTTCAGGCTCAATTTGAGAACCAGTTCGAGCGGTTCAAACGCACCAAACTTCACGAGTCGCATCGACTGCTCGACATTTACATTGCGTGGCAGGGCGCCGGCATCACTGCCGACCGCGTCGATTATGAAATCGCGATCGGAGTCAGTGGATGTGCGGCGGGCCGCACTCAACTGAAAGGCCGATATCGCGCTGTTCACCGGAAAGCTCATCGAAACGTCGGTATCCCCTTCGTCGAACAGCTCAACACCGCGCTCGCCGGTCACCAACACCAGCCCGGTCCTCGTCGCCTCTACGGTCGACGCATACCCATCTCGTAAAGCCGCCCGAATGCCGTCCGCTGTGGTCGGGTAGCCCTTGAGACGAAGACAGTTCCTGCACACGTCGGCCTCAACATTGCCAGATTCATCGCACTTTCCGAGCGTGAAATTGGGCCGTGCGAGATGTACCTCTGAAACGACCTGGTCGCGAAGGTCATCGACGATCTGAAGCGCTTCCCTGATCTCCTGGTCGACCGGTAGGATCGATCCCCTACAGTAGGCGTTCACGTGTGCGATATGAACTCGTCCGGAACTACCAAGTAAGGCAGGGATCTCTCGCAAGCCGTCGAGGCGTGAGCCGGTTTCGGTGGTTCCAACGTGATACGCAACGTAGGCGCCCATATCGTTCGCCGTCGAGATAAATTTTGAAGTTTCTTCCGGAGTAAACGGGTAGTAACCGCCCAATAGCTTGATGCCAAGCGACCCGGCATCAAGTGCACTTTCCACAATCTTGCCGATCTGACGGGCGTCCAGCCGACCCTCCGGCACAGTCTCACCCGGTTTTAGATAGCCAAGGCTCCCAACGTTCACTCCCGAACCGCGTGCGGCAATTCCGGCCGTCAACGCCTCCATGCTGCCACCGAGATCGATGACCGTAGTGGCGCCCGCCGCGGCAACCATTTGCAGCCCCAGGCCACGGACTCTGTCGAGATCGGCCGCACTGGCTACATGAACGTGGGTGTCGATCATGCCCGGCATGACCCACAGACCCGCCGCGTCGATAGTATCGTCGGCCAACGCGGGGTCGATATCAGGGTCGACCCGTTCGATTATGCCACCCGTAATCGCAATGTCTGCGATCGAATCGAAAGCGGTCTCGGCATCGAGTACGCGGCCATTTTTCACCAGCAGGTCGTAGTGGTCCACGCTGAAATCCTTGTTTGATCGGATGATTAGGTCGCAATTAAACCCAATATGACCGTATTTGCGGCAGAATTGAGGCCAGTTTATTCATTATTTCCAGAATCCGGGGTGCTTGTACTCGACAACGCCAGCCACGATCACCCGGTGCAGACCGGGCGACCAATTCGAATTGACTAAATATTTCCTCCTGCCAACTCACAGAATGATCGCTATCGCCAGCCTGGCGGGGTTCGTACTCGCCGTAGCGACATTGCTCACGACCCAAACAGTGCAGGCCCAGGATACCGAACCGAGTGAGATCGTTGGCTACTCCATACTCGGGCAGGACGATGCAGGCCCGTTCAACATCCAGGTCCAGGTAAGCCCTCCGATTCCAATTGTTGGAATCTCACGTTTCGCCGTGCGAATAGTTGATCGTGAAACCGGAGAGGATGTCGGCGATGCCCGGGTCCAGATATTCGGAACACCCTCTGAGGAGGGAGAACGGCAATATTCACCCGCGCTCAATTCACCATTTGACCCAATCTTCTACCTCGCACAACTCGATCTTGAAAACGAGGGGGTGTGGGCGATAGATGTGAGGGTTGAGTCCGAGCTTGGTGAAGGCGTTACTGTCATGTCACTACAGGTCCGACCTCGAGTGAGGAGCGGGACCGGAAGCGGATGGGGTACGGCGCTGTTCCTGCTCGTCTCAGCTTCGTTCGCCGGTGGAGTGGCCTGGCTCTGGTACTCGTCGAAAAAGGCACGGGCACGACGGATACGGAACTCTTAGGCGTCGGACTCAACTGCACCGGACCACCTGTAATCGACATGAACGCGCGCTGAAAGCGGACCAAAACACGTTGGCTGGCGAACCTCGCGCCTCTGACTGACTCGATTGCGCTGCGCTGCGTTCTGGCCCGCGACGAAATCAGCCGAACTCGAACACGACCTGTAGTTGGATTATTGACCGTACATGCGCTTACTGCTACGTTTGCGTCATATTGAAGTGGTGCGCTGTAGCAAATGAGGAACCGCTTACCGGTACCTCCAGCTCACCACTGGAGCCAGACTCCATTTCTGGCCTGCGAGGAGCATGTCATGACGGAACCAGTACGTTTCGAAACCAGGGAGATTTACCCACAGGAGAGTGGCAGAGGGATGGTCGCTGAAGCCGCGCCGTTTGTTGCCAGGGTTGAGCGCCTGATGATCCGAGTTCGCAGTGCGAAACTCAAGGACCAGGGGCAGATGATCGACAACCTCCAGGCGTGGATCGACCGGGCCATGACCGGCGGAATTGATGTCCTGAGAGACGGTGAACAGATCATCGCGACGTTGAGCGAAAACGTCGGTGAAATGATTCACGCCCGCACGATGTTACGACGTGTCGTATCGCCGATGGTCGGGCTGAGCGTGCTGGCGGGATCACTTGCCGCGGTTACGGTCACGGTTGCGGGCCTCGATGCTTTGTTCCTGTCGACGCCACTCGAGATCGTGTTCGCTGCGGTCATCTTTGGCATCGCGGGAAGCGCATTCTCGGTGCTGCTTCGGACCGTGACGATGCAGCTTGAGTACACCGACAAGGTAGCGTTGCTGATGGTCGGGCTTGCACGACCGCTTGTCGGTGGTATGCTTGCCTTAGCGGTCTTCGCCTTGTTTGGCGCCGGAGTGATCTCACTGCCACTCGTATCCGATCAGGAGACGACGACGCGTATAGCGTTCCTCGCCGGTAAGGGGGGGACGGGAATCTTCGCAGGTCAACTGGCATTGTTTGCATTCGCCTTTGGTGGTGGAATCCTCGAAAGTTTTATCACCCCTCGATTCTCAAGAGGCGTGACGAGAGTCGCCGATCGACTGAGCTCGGCCACCGAGTAACCTGAACGATCAAACAACGAAAGGGCGGTCATTTCGACCGCCCTTTTTATTGCATGCCTTTTGCTGGCGACTACTCGGTGGTTGAAACGGTTGCTGTAGAAAACATCACGAAAATAACTGCCGCGAGTACCACGATCATGATGGCCAGCGTAATCAGCCGGTTCCTGACACCTGAACGACGATATCCTCGGCCTCCTTGTGTGGCACGCAACCTGGCTTCAGCCTCACGCCTCATGGCTTCTATCTGCATTCTGCCCGGATCGTATCGCATCGGAACCGTTCCCTTCCTGCTATTTGCTACCGGGCTGGCGGTGCGCCAATTTTAGTTCTGTGAAGACGTCGCCCACACGACCACCAGGATGATCAGAATGAACGGCAACCCCAGCATGAATAGCGTCAGCAGTAAGCGAGCCAACTCGATCTTCTTCGACGATCGCTTAGCGCGTCCGCCGGGGCCTTTGGCTCCCCGAATCACGTCAACAAGTCCGGCGATCATCGAGCCAGTACGATGTGGATCACCGCCCGTGTGCATGGCCAAACCTCGATTAATTGAAGTTCAGCTGACCTGAACTAACAGATTCCACAATCAGCCCCGGATCCTTAAATTCGGCATCTCGGCTCCAGACGATTTTCCGGGCCATCATTGCTAGCTGTAAACCCACCAGAAGAACGCCACGGCGATTGCAACAACCACGAACAGCTTTATCAGCGTCGACCGGGCGGACTTACCGCGGTAGTGACCACGATTTTGAGCCCGCAGTCTCGCTTCAGCGCTCAGCCTCATGCTTTCGGCCTGAAATCTGCCTACTATGTTCGGATCCTGGTGTTGGTGCACACCCTGAACTCGATTTCTGTGCTGCTACAGACGGAAACATGCATGGCCTCAATGCCGTAACAGCATTATACGCCCCGGGACGTCGTCACCTGGCCACCGATGGCGACGGCGTATAGGCTAGAGTCGACCGGGTGGCTAGAGGGTCGATGCCCAGATGACGCCCGCAACTGCGACGATGACCGGCAGGGCGAAAACTGCGATCCTGATTCAGCTCGCAGATCGAACTTCTTTCCGCTGGACGTTCATGCTGGCCTTACGACCCTGCTCGGTGTTCGAAGCTATCTGGGATGAAAAATTCTTATCGTTCATGCGCCAGCCCCCCAGTTGAATCCAGGTAGCGTGTGTCGATACCCGGACTGACCGGGGCGATAGGCACACCTTACACCAGGGGTCGTATCTGGCTGGCAACCGGGGCTGCGAAGCCTCAGCCTGTCGCCCACCACCTCAGCCTGTCGCCCACCAGATGATTACGGCGAAGAGAACCACGTAGAACAGGAACCTGACAAGCAGCTGACGTCGAGTGACCGAGCGCCTGCCGTCGGGATCACGACCGCCACGATTCCACAAATTCATCCTGGAGCCCCGGCCAGTTGCTGGCTGCTAGCCCTTGAAGTTCGCCAGTTGTTCGGCAAAAGTAAACACCGCTGGAAGACCGCCCGTGTGAAGGAAGATGACCGTCTCGTCGCTGGAGAAGCCGCCCTGCTCCACCTGGTCGATTAACGCCGCCATTGCAGTACCCGTGTAGTTCGGATCGCAAATAATGGCATCGGTCTGTGCTGCGATATGTATTGCCGCCGCCACCTCGGCGGTCATTAAGCCGTAGCCCTCGCCAACATACTGGTCGAGCACCCGCATATCGCTTTCCTCGAACGTCACCGGCAAATCGAGCAACTCCTGGATGTCCCTGTTGTGCCTGAAAATGTAGTCAGGCAGCGGGACATCATAGTTGACAGTGACTCCTGTGAATTTCCAGTCGAGCCCCATCGACTTTGCGGCGACGATCAATCCGCACAGAGAACGCCCCGCAACGCCGATGATGTGCACGTTCTTGAGATTGTTTTCTTCGATCTGCTGGCGAATTTCGATCCCGGCCTGGACAAAACCGACCATGCCAACGATTCTTGGAAAAAGGTGATCCTGTATCAGGTACGGCCTGTGACCTTCCGCCTCGAGCTGCTCCTTAAGCCTATTCGCATAGCCCTGGGCGTCGCCAGACTGATATTCGTCGAGAAGGTGCAACTCGGCACCAAGGATTTTGTCGATCAGCAAGTTGCCCTGGACCTGCCGGTTTGCAGCGTTCCTGAGTACCAGGATGTAACGCATACCGATCTTGTTGGCCGCCGCCGCCGTCATTCGGGCGTTGTTCGAGTGGTAGTCCATGATGTTGATCATCACGTCGTACCCTGCATCGGCAACGTGGGGCATCTCGAACTCGTAGTGCCGTGCCTTGTTGCCGCCGTAAGCAAGACCCGTCATGTCTTCGCGCTTGATCCAGATACTCGGCCCCCCGAGACGCTCAGTCAGGCGCGGCATTTGTTCGAGCGGAGTCGGCAGGTGGGCGATCTTCAGTCGAGGAAGCCGGTCGATCTTTTGCTGGAGTTGTTCGGAAGTCAGGATCTGCGTTGTAGTCATGGTCTGGGGATTGTATTCGGTTTACCGCCAAACGGAACACCCGTCATCCCGAAACAAGTGACCTCTCTCATCCCGACCGGCGCGGAGCGAAAGCGGGCGAACCGTTATCGCTTCCTGGCTGCCGCGACACGAAAATCAGCCACCCATAGACCTAGTCAACAAACTTGTCGGCGTGGGCGAACAGCTGTGGCAGACCCCCCGAGTGAATGAAGCAGATCGTCTCATCCGGGTCGATACGACCCTCCCGCAGCTCGCCTATAAGGCCCGACATCGACTTTCCGGTGTAGTTCGGGTCGAGTATCAATCCCTCGGCCTTGCCGACCTTCAGTATCGCCTCGATCACCCCCTCGTCGGGCTCCCCGTAGGCCGGACCCCGATAGGCGTCGAGGACAATCAGGTCTGACCCGTCCAGCCCGACCTCCAGATCAAACATTTCCGCGACCTGGGTCCCCCGGTCTGCAGTCACCTGCTGAAAGTTTTCGATACTGCCCGGCGAGTACTGCACCGCGGTTGCCCGCCAGTCGAGCCCGCGGTTTTTTGCATACAACCTCAAACCGGCAATCGATCGACCCGTAAGACCCCACATCCGAACGGGCCCTTCAACGCCAGCATTCTCGAACTGCTCTTCCAGTTCAAGTCCGGTCTCCAAAAAACCGATCGTCCCCATCAGGTCGACAAAGGGATCGTCGGGAAGAATGTACGGCTTGCCGCCTTCTGCCTCGACCCTTGCGAAAATCTTTTCGGCCACCTGTCGACCGTAATCGGCCGGTGCACGGTGAATTTCTGCGCCCATCAACTTGCAGAGCAGAAGATTGCCGGTAATCGGCGCCGTCACCATATCGATCGAAACGATGTGGTACTTCAATCCGGCCTTAGCGCAGCCAGCTGCGATGAACCGGGCCTGGTTCGAGTGATAATGGTTGATGTTGATGACAGTGTCGAATCCGCCTTCAAGAATGTGAGCGATCTCGAACTCGAAGTGCCTGCCCTTGTTCCCGCCAAACGCCAGGCCCGTCACGTCGTCCCGCTTCACGAGCATTCGGTTCGGGACGGAAACCCCTTCGTCGATCAGCGTTTGCCGGAGTCGATCAAGTGGCTCGAGAGGAGTGTTCAGGTGCGATAGCTTGAAGCGCGGTAACTTCTCAAATCCCGCTCGTATGTGATCTCGGGTGACTGTCATTGAGCACCTATCCGTTCTGGGTTGGCAGCCAGCCCCATGGTCGAGGTCCGTAATCCAGGGGCATCGGCACGCCGTCTCGTATTGCCATAACCGGTGCGATCGCCTGCGAACCCTTTCCGGGGCCCGAGCGACTGTGAAAGGTAAAGTCACCCTCAACAAGGTCGAGAATCGAGATGTCCGCAATGCTGCCGACGCCAAGCGAGCC
>JAQBVG010000042.1 GCA_027623655.1 Chloroflexota bacterium | reverse complement strand
AACGCACCGCGGCGATATCTCCCGGCAGCCAGCCAGGAGCCCTGATGACCGTACCACCCGGCGCCGAGTATTCAGGCGGCGCACTGAACGCTATCGAAGAACTAACAAAAGTCGTTAACGTGACGGCGTCACTTCGCGAAACTGATGGAGGGTCGAACGGCTGGGCCATTTCGGGAGACCGAACTGAATCCGGTTTGCCGCTGGTGGCTGGCGACTCCCATCGGGGGCTCGAAGTTCCGAACGTCTACTACCAGGTACACCTGAAAGGCCCAGATTTCCAGGTACTTGGTCACTCGATCCCGGGCGTTCCAATGGCGATGCATTTCGCACACAACGAGCACGTTGGATGGGGTATGACACACGGTGGTGCCGATACTCAGGATTTATTTGTCGAACAGCTTCGACGCAACGACGGCAAAGTGGAATATCTGTTCAGGGCACAGTGGCTGGAAGCCGTCACGTTGCGAGAGACGATCGACGTTCGTGGCGGGGTTGCAGAAGATGTCGAAATCGTCGAAACGCATCATGGTCCGATTATTTCCGGGAGCGTCGACTCGGGTTGGGGCATGGCTATCTCTGATCCGGGGTCACGGGATGGGACGAAGTGGGTCGATGCCGCGTACGGTGCTATGAAATCTCGTTCAGCCGACGAGCTGGAGAAGGCTTTCGACACGTGGACTGACCGCGTCAACAACTACCCGTACGCCGATGTACACGGTAATTTTGGATACCTGTTCAAGGGCCGAGTTCCAGTGCGCACGGCCACAAATGGATGGGGACCAGTCCCCGGGTGGACCGGTGAGCACGAGTGGACTGGCTTCATTCCGAATGCCGATCTACCGCGCTCTAAGAATCCCGATTCCGGCTGGATTGTGAGTTGTAACCAGCGTGTGGTCGACCTGGACTATGAGTACTACCTGACGCACATGTTTGGTACCGACTACCGCGCAAGACGGATCAAGGGCCGAATTGAGCAGTTGGCAGACCGGAAGGCGAATGTCGATGATATGTCGTCAATCCATGCCGACACCGTAACAGTCCCGGGTACCACGCTCGTCGATGCTATTTTGTCGGAGTCCGGACACACGGGCATTTACGCCAGCGCCCACGACCTGCTGGCGGCCTGGGATCACGATATGAAGGAGAATTCAGCAGCGGCAGCGGTCTATGCTGCGTCTTCAAGAGAGTTGAATAAGCTGCTAGCGACAAGGGCGTTCGGATCGCTTGCCGGGGGCGTCACCGGGCAAGTCGGCGACTCGGGTGCCGAGGGTCAGCTGCGCCGTCAACTCAAACCTGACTTCATCCGAAGGTTGGGCGACGGATCGTTGTCAGAAGCGAACTACGGATTCGATACAGGCGATCTGGTGGGCAGGGCGTTCAAGGCCGGAGTCGACTATTTACTCGGGCGTCTTGGCCCCGACAGCAGCAAATGGAGATGGGGCGATCTGCACAGGACGGGCCACAGTCATCCGCTGGCGGGTGCGTTCCCTGAAGCTGCCGGGCAACTGAACCCTCCACGGGTTGAGGCTTCCGGCGATGGCGACGTGCCGTTTGCCAGCGGCAGCACGACCCCATCGGAGTTCCTGATTAAAACGGGTCCGATCAATCGATACATTCACGATCCCTCGAACTGGCGCAGCGGTCGGTGGATAGTTCCGCTGGGTTCGTCGGGCCATCCGGGCAGCCCCCACTTTTCGGACCAACAGCAAATGTGGGCGAAAATCGACACCATCCCGCAGTTGTGGGACTGGGACGAGATATCGCGTGACGCCGAGACAACCCAGCGATTGACGCCTGGTTAACCTCGACATCTCCAGCGTTCCCGGCTTTTAGGCAGCAGCCAGGGCGTGGTAGTTGTCACGCGATCACTTAAAATATGGTCAAAATACTCATGACATTCGCCGGAGGTACCACGCATAGCAACCTATCGTGCATGATCTCCAGAAAAACGACGATATACGTAGAATATATATTTTACACAGGCGGATAAATTCGATCAAGTAAGTAAACGGGCGTTCACGTTGCGATATTCGTAACGTTTTGGGTCTATAATTAAAAAAGTCCATCGGATGGGTAATAACGAAGCCCACTGGTAGGACTCATTTCGGTACGGAATCCGATCTGTAGGTTCAATGGAGAATTCGAATTGACTAACGTCATCCGTCTCGCATTTGAGCGGCTTGGCCACGCATTCGACACGCGACTGGTGTCGCCGAAAGAGATGACCCAGGCACGCTTGCTTGGAGATCAGGTCGCACGGCACAGTCACTACCACGTGATCAAAGCCAAGGACGCTCGGGGAACTCGGGCAGCCTAGTAGCTTGTCTGCCGGCGTTCAATTGACCGGTCAGGTCAACAGCCGGTAGCGTGCCTTTAGTGCGATAACAAAACAAAGAGCCCTCGGTCATTACGACAGAGGGCTTTTTGTTGCCTGTGTTACAGGTTCACTACCGGGAAAGAAGGACAGATTTTCGGGTTGCAGATAGCGAGTCCGCACCTATTGCCACTTGCGTTCGTCCTCGACGGTGCGGATGTTCCTTGGAGGGAACGGCGCGTAAGGGTGTTGAGCCAGTTTGGCTTCGTCAATCTCGATGCCCAACCCCGGTGCGGTGGGCAACTCGATGTAGCTGTTGTGCGGCTCAAGGTATCCCCGGGTCATATCTCGGCAAACTTCCTCGACGTTGACGAAGTACTCGTAAATGAGAAAGTTTGGCATGGTCGCTGAGGCGTGAACTGCGGCTGAGCAACCGATCGAGGTCGAGTTGTATCCGTGTGGCGAAACGCCGATGTAGTGCGGCTGAGCCATCGCTGCGATCTGGGTCAATTCGAGTATGCCGCCGGTGTTGCAAATGTCGGGGTTAATGATGTCTACGGCCCGTTTGTCAAAGATTTCTCGGAACCCGTTTCGCGTGTAGTGAGCTTCACCGGTTACAACGGGGATCGTCGTGTTGTCTTTCACTTCCTTTATGGCGTCGATATTGTCTGGTGGGCATGGCTCTTCAAACCAGTACGGATCGTATTTCTCCATCTGTTTGGCAGCTCGAATTGCGTTCATCGGTGCGAGCCGCCGGTGTACTTCGATCAGTAGATCGACATCGGGTCCTACAGCTTCACGGATCTTGCCAACCGTATCGGCGGCCTCCTTCAGTTCGTCGCGGCCGACATATTCGCGCCAGGGACCGGGGAATGGATCGAACTTGAGGGCATTGAAACCTCGTTCTTCGACCAGCAACGCGGCTGCCTGGGCCTTCTCGTCGGCGGAACCCCGCCCCCACCCGTTGGCATAAACGCGGATATTTGGACGCACCGGACCACCGAGCAGGTTGTAGATCGGCTGCTCAACCGCCTTGCCGACGATGTCCCACATGGCGATCTCGATGCCGCTGAGTGCGCAGTGAAGATCCATCGCCGACCGCTTGGTCGCAAAATCCTCATGGGCGACATGCATGAAATGGCGAATGTGGAACGGATCGCGATCGATCAGGTAGCGGGCGAGTTGGTCAACGTGTGTTTCGACCTGGGTGTCTCGATCAGACTGCGAGTATGCTTCGCCCCATCCGGTGATGCCGACGTCCGTCGAGAGCTTCACATATATGAAATTTTTACCGACACCCGGGTTCCACTTGATAACTTCAACATCGGTGATCTTCAAGGGGTCTACTCCAGAGTCCAATCGTTAGTACAAAGTGGCCGAGACGATCCGCCTCAGCTCAACAGGTGGATTCCACGGGCAGCGGCATGTTACACCGAGACGATCTTTTCGAGGAGCCTGAATTACACCGGTTGATGGAGCCACGGGGCTACTGGAACTTGACCAGCGCTCCACCGATCCCTTCGATGTCCACAGAAACTTCGTCTCCCGGCGCGACCCACCGAGTTTCGACGACACTGCCCAGCATCACGATCTCGCCTTCCTTGAGATGCTTACCGCGCGCGGCGAGTGAGTTCGCCAGCCATGCAAGTGCCTCGTAGGGGTGACCAAGAATGTCACCAGTCGTTCCCTCTCCGACGCGCTCGCCGTTGATCGTCATGTACCCGAAAAGGTTGGCGACATCCGGCGCCTCTTCGACTTTCTTAGGTTGACTCAGAACGATACCGGATGCAAAAAAATCGTCTGCGATCAAAGTGGGCGTGTCGACCGCCCTGTAGTCGGTCCAGCGATCGTCGACGATTTCAATGGCACCGAACAGCGCGAGTATCGCGGGTGCCACAGACTCTCGTGTGAACGGCTTATCTCCCGGTACGAGATCGTCACCTACGTAAACCGCAAGCTCGCACTCGACTCCGGGGTGTGCAAAATTGCCAAATTGGGCGGTGGTCGCGATGTAGTTTGTCGACGTGTTGTAGATCCCACCGGCGCAGGGATTGTCGATTCCGAGGAATTCTTGCATTACCGGTGTGGTACATCCGATCTTGTAGCCGACTCGCTTGCCGTAACCGGCGGTGTTCAGCAGTGAGTGCAGCTGGTCCTGCACTGCATAGGCTTCAAGCTCGTCAACCGGGCGGTATTCGTCGGGAAGGCCGTCAATTTTCTGATTCCGCACCCTGGTAAGGGCGAGTATTCCTGCAGACTGTTTAAGTGCTTCTTCGTTCATTTCTTATCCGGCATGTTTTATCTGGCGTGTTGTATGGGGCGATGAGCACCTGGCTATTGAGATACACGAGCGACTTCTTTCGGTTGGCGCGTCGTGACGGGATCTGGCCGACTGACCGGGCGTTTCTGTAATTCGATGTCGATTCCTGGTTCCTGCAAACAAATCAGTGCAACTACCGCTGAATAACTGCTGCTCCACAGTGAAAACATACGGGAATACTAGCGGGGTCTACGTATAATCGCGCCGCTCTACGTTTTGGTGTTAGCCAGTCGGTAGCTGTCATCTCGAAAAGGAGATATTTGTCGATAAAGATTCCACGCGTTCTTCTCGCCGAACTGATTTCGCACGCGATGGTAGATGATCCCGATGAGTGTTGCGGTCTGCTGATCGGTACCGGGGGAGTGGTCGATGAAGTACACCGGATGACCAATGTCAGTACGAAGCCGATCAGCCGATACACCATGCAACCCGGTGAGCTACTCGAGGCCCGGCAGAAGGCCAGGCTCTCGGGTAGAGAATTCGTTGCAATCTACCATTCCCATACGTTTAGCCAGGGTTACCCCTCTCGAACGGATATCTCGAACGCTGTTGAAGTGGCGAGTACCTCCAATTGCCACGTGATCATTTCTCTCGTGGAGAAGACGCGACCGGTCATCCGAGCGTTTAAGATCAATGGAGAATCTGAGGTGACCGAGTTGATTGTGGAGACTGACGGTGAGCCGTACCGGGCCTCCGACTGATCGGTTGCGAACTGAACACGCATTCTGCCGGGCCGCTGTTGCTTGCCTAAACCCTCGGCAGGATATTGTTATTGAAAAGCCACCATTCGAAGCTGTCGGACAGAGCAAGCCAGCTCGCTTCCAGGATGTTTGCCGAGGCACCAACTGTGTGCCAGACATCTCTGTCGTCGGCTGACTCGACCATGACCCTGACGGCTGCCCCGGTCCCGGCACCTTCGTTGACGACTCGTACCTTGTAGTCGGTGAGGCGTATCGCACTGATCTCCGGGTACGCCTCGGTAAGTGCCTTTCGCAATGCCTTGTCCAGTGCCCCGACCGGTCCGTTGCCTTCTGCTGCAGTGTGCTGAATGCCATTGGCAACTCGGACCTTGACCGTTGCCTCGGAGAGCATCGGGTGCTCGACACCGTCATTGCGCCAGCCCGAGCCGAAAGATGACCGTCGGCGGTTTTCGACGATTATCAGGAAATCGACCAACTCGAACGGCGGTTCATAGTTCGGCAATGCCCGGCGCAGCACGAGATCGAACGAAGCATGCGCACCCTCGTACGAAAAACCCTTTGCTTCCTGATTTTTCACATGCTGAACAATATTTCTTGCATCCGTGTCGTTCAGATCGTCAGCGAGGCCCATCTCCCGGATCCGGCGAACTACGTTCCCACGTCCGGCCAATTCAGAGATGACTACGTCATTTGAATTTCCGACCAGAGACGGCTCGATGTGCTGGTAGGCCTGGACCGATTTCTCGGTTGCGGCGGCATGCAACCCGCCCTTGTGCGCGAACGCGCTTGATCCCACAAAAGGCTGAAACGGGAATGGCCTTCGATTGACCCGTTCCGACACGAAGTTGGAAACCTCTGTCAGTGTCGCAATCTGTTCATCGGAAATCACCCTGGTATTCATCTTCAGGTTGAGGTTCCCGATGATGCTGATCATGTTGGCATTTCCGGTACGTTCGCCGTAGCCGTTGATGCAGCCCTGGACCTGTGTTGCTCCGGCCTCAATCGCGGCTATTGACGAAGCCACTGCAGTATCGGTGTCGTTGTGGGAATGAATGCCGAGCACGGCGTCTTCTCCCAGGGCATCTTTAACTTCGCGGACGATGCGAGCCGTTTCTGATGGGAGGGTGCCGCCGTTTGTGTCGCAAAGCACCAGCCGTTCAGCACCTGCGTCTTTTGCCACCCGCAGGGCTTGCAACGCGTAGTCGGGGTTCATTTTGTAGCCATCGAAAAAGTGCTCCGCGTCAAAGAACACTCGTCGACCACGCGACTTGAGATGGCGCACCGAGTCGGCAATCATGGCCAGGTTTTCTTCCAGCGACGTCTCGAGGATGTCCGTCACCTGGTATTGCGACGCTTTGCCGACGAGCGTGAGTACCGGGGCATTGGTGTCGAGCAGCGCCTTCAGCGTTGGATCCGACTCAACGCTGCCGTTAGCTCTCCTGGTGTTTCCGAACGCGGCGATCTGCGCATGCTTGAGATCGAGCGATTGAACGCGACGGAAATACTCGTCGTCCTTCGGATTTGCACCAGCGTACCCACCTTCGATCACATCGATTCCAAGTCGATCAAGACGCTCCGTAATAGCGAGCTTGTCCTCCACAGAGAGTGAAATTCCTTCCTGCTGGGTCCCGTCACGAAGGGTCGTGTCGTAAAGCTCAACTTTGTGTTTCATCGCGCTCGAACTCCTGGTATTTGCGCTGCGGTCATTTTTCCCGTCAGTATTTTTGACACAAAAAAACCCATCCCGGTAAGGGACGGGTCGATATGACTCGCGGTACCACCCTCGTTGCCTGCGTGCCGCTCATGAAATTCATAGCCTGGCGCGCTGACCGCTCTACCGGGCACATCTTTCGGTGCCCTCGTGTTTGATAACGGATTACGGATCCGGTTGCGCCTACTGCCGGACCGCTTCCTGGACCAATTTCGGGCAACGGCTCAGGAGTGATTTTCGATCGGCTATCCGGTGCCCGCTCTCACCGTACCGGGCTCGCTCAACCTTGGTGGCCGTCCTACTCGTCTCCGTCTGGCAGAGTATGAACTCTGCGACGCCTTCAACGTCAATCCTAACACCTGCGATGGCAGAGCACAGAATAGTCGATTTGACGCAGGTGACAGCCATAGAGGTCTGCCGATTAGCTAGACTGCGAGGTCACGCCTAAAATGTGCGGATGGTTTTCGGGGAGTTCCATTATCCCGTCCTCACTAATGCCTGGAGCAATGCTTGAGCGAGTTTGAGCGCAACGACCTCGGCCTTGTCGACTATCTGCATTGCGAATCCATCGGCGAGCCGGGCCAGAGGACCTTTAATATCACCGCGCGTAGCGAGCGCGGTGAGACAGTGGTGTGGATGGAGAAGGAACAACTTTTCCAGGTGGGTATTTCGTTGAAACAATTCCTGCTGACCAGGGAATCCCCACCGGATCCGGCTCCATTTGACGCCCCGCCCATTGATTCGCCGGTGCCGGTGCACATAGAGTTCAAAATGGGCGAGATGTCGCTGCGGCACGATCCGGCTGCCGACGTTTTCACACTCGTGGCGAGCGACTCACCGGGTGAAGATCCAGGTGCAGAGCCACTTGCTGAAATTACGTTCAGTTTCACCCGCGAAAAAGCCGAGGAGATTGCTCAACGCTCGGTTGAGGTTGTTGCCGCGGGACGAAAGCCGTGCCCCCTCTGTGAGGCACCGTTGACTCCCGGTGAAAGCCATTTCTGTGTGAAAGTCAATGGTTACAACCCAATGGAAAACCCGATGGGCGACGAGCACTCGTGACCGCAAAGCCCGGTGGCGAGTTGGCAAGCGCCACGTCGGAAATCGCTCCGGAAACGGGAGTTGTCGATGAGGGCACAGTGCTGCAGCGTCTCTCCGAATGGCCTATATCCGGAATTGGGCTACACCCCGGTGGATCGAACTACGTGTTTGTCGTTCGACTCAGCGATCCACAGTTTTTCAATGCAGCTCAGGTGTCTGATGACCCGCCGGAAGTCGATGAGGAATCATCGATGTACGCTATTTATAAGCCGCAGGCCGGAGAGCGCCCACTACGAGACTTCCCGGCAGGGACGCTTCACTATCGGGAACGAGCCGCGTACCTTGTTTCTCGTGAGCTTGGGTGGCCGCTGATCCCACCGACAGTGGTGCGAGCGGGACCCCACGGTGAAGGCAGTGTGCAGTTGTTCATCGATGCGGCAGATTCAAACGCCAACTATTTTTCGTTGCGAGAACAAAGGCTCGACGATTTCCGGGATATGGCCATGTTCGACGTGCTGGTACACAACGCCGATAGAAAGGGAGGTTCGTGCATCGTCTCCGAAGATAAACGAATCTGGTCTATCGACCACGGCCTAACGTTCAACAGGTCCGCCCGCCGAAGAACCGTGATGTTCGAATTCAACGGGACCGAGTACCCCCAGGACTTACTGGCCGACGTGCAGTCCATGGTCCGATCCATTGAGTCTGAGGGTGGCTCGAATTCCGAACTACAGAATCTTCTTCAGGGCTCGGAGCTGGACGACCTGGTTACACGGGCGAACGACATGATCGAATTTGGCCATTACCCAGTGCTGGATCCCGATACAAACGTGCCGTGGCCAATGGTCTAGCGCAGGAGGAAAAGTGGCTCTTTCGTTATCGAGGCAAGAGGCCAAACGTATCGCCATACGCTCCCAGGGCCTGGCAAACGGGAGTACCCGGTTACGCAGCCTGAATCGTTCTGGTGAAACTTCAACAGCTGTAACAATCGATGAAGTAGGCAACTCGATCCGCGCGATGGGACTGTTGCAGATCGATTCGGTCAACGTGTGTGTCCGGTCACACTACATGCCGTTGTTTTCGCGATTGGGTAGCTACGATCAGGAGCTTCTTGACCAACTGGCTTACAGAGAAAAATCGATATTCGAAACATGGGCACACGCTGCCTGCTTTGTGCCCGTCGAGGATCACCGACTTTTTCGGCAGCGGATGGCTTCCCATACCACGCGGCGGCAGGTCGAAATTATCGAGAGTGAAAAACCCGGATATCTCGAAGACGTCCTTGAGCAAATCCGAAATCGCGGCGCACTGACCGCCTCGGAACTCGATGGTGCGGGTAAGCGAAACGGTCCATGGTGGGGTTACACGACCGGCAAAATCGTTGCCGAACACCACTTTGCGAATGGTAATTTGTCCGTGGCAGACAGGCGAAACTTTGCACGCTATTACGACCTTACCGAGAGGGTTGTGCCAGCCGAACATTTGAACGGGTCGACACCTTCGGTTGAGGAGTCAAATCGCGAATTGATGCGGCGGGCAGTCACCGCACAGGGTGTAGGCGTGGCGGCGGACTTCGGAGACTACTATCACGTAAAAAATGCGAATGCCCGGGCGAGATTGAACGAACTGGTCGAGGAGGGTGTAATACGGCGAGCCAAGGTTGAAGGCTGGCCGACAGGGATCGACGCTTACACTACAAACGAAACGGTCTCAACTGGCGCCACAGACGCTCGGGCACTATTGACCCCGTTCGATCCGCTGGTCTGGAATCGTGACCGAATCGAACGAGTATTCGACTTCTTTTATCGGATCGAGATATACGTCCCGGAGAAGTTGCGTCAGTACGGATATTACGTTTATCCGTTCTTACTTGGCGAAGACCTTGTGGCCAGGGTCGATCTGAAGGCAGAGCGAGATAAGGGCGTGCTGAGGGTCAAGGGCGCGTTCGTGGAACCGGGACACGACCGCGAATACGTCGCATCGAACCTTGCGGACGAGCTGCGTTTGATGGCCGAGTGGCTTGGCCTGAGGCGGGTTGGCACCGGACGAAAAGGCAATCTGATGCCCGCATTGCGGGCCGCACTGAAATAGGGGAGTAGTGAACCTCCCGGCTATGCGGCCGGACACCCGGTGTGAGTGCTAATCCGCTTCGAGATACAACACGGCGAACATATCGTTCGCATCGGTCCACGTATTCTTGACGGACAGTCTGGCTTCTTCAGCGATCTGCCTGAAGGAGTCGAGCGTGTACTTGTGCGAATACTCGGTCAGTATCGTTTCGTTTTCCTCGAATTCGAAAACGTATTTGCAAACATTGACCGTCTGACGCCGTGTCGAAACGAGATGCATCTCGATACACGCATCTGATGGATTGAATATCGCGTTATGCCGGAATCCTGTCAGGTCGAAGCTGCCACCCAGTTCCCTGTTAATTCGCCGCAATACGTTCAAATTGAACTCGGCGGTGACGCCGCTGGAGTCGTTGTACGCGTTGTGCAGCACGTCCCGATTCTTGTCGAGATCGACGCCAATCAATATTCCGCCGCTCGACCCTGCGACCCCGCTCATGCGTGACAACAGCTCGATGGCGTCTGGCCGCCTAAAGTTGCCAATAGTCGATCCCGGGAAGTAAATGACCTTCCGCGCACTGACGGGAACCGAATTGGGAACCCCGAACACTTCCGTGAAATCGGCTGCAACAGGCACCACATTGATGTGTGGAAACTCTGCCTGCAGTGCGCGACCAGTCTTCGCCAGGTACTCGCTCGATATGTCGACCGGAACGTATCCGGCAGGGCGATCGAGATGTTCGAGCAACAGACGCGTTTTTTGCGAACTGCCGCTCCCGTATTCGACGAGGATCGCTTCGGGTCCTACGGCCGCTGCAATCTCGACGACATGGGTTTGCATCAAGGCGCTCTCGGTACGTGTGACGTAGTACTCGTCTAACTCGCAAATGTCGTCGAACAACTTCGAGCCGTGCTCGTCGTAGAAGTACTTACTTGGCAGCGTCTTTTGACTCTGCGAAAGTCCGGTGACGACATCGTCGAGCATCGTGTTGAGTGCAGTCGCCGTCTCTGGACTGGTGGTCGCGATCGTCATTTACGTGGTGTCCCCGGGTGTGTTCGGTGATTCGTGACTAACGTGCGTCCCGGGTAAGTCGGAAACCCATGAACTGCCACTTGTTGGCGGCATAAAAGAAGTTGCGATAGGTAGGTCGGATGTGATTTTGTGGTGTGGCGGCCGAGCCACCACGCAGAACTATCTGGTTTGCCATGAACTTTCCGTTGTATTCGCCGATCGCCCCTTCAACCACTTTGAATCCGGGATACGGGCTATATGAACTGTTCGTCCACTCCCACACATCGCCGAACATCTGGTGGAGCCGACCACTCGGCGCGTCTGGAGACAACGGTCGGGGGTGGAAACGGAAACTGTCGGAGTATGTGCCGCCTTCGATTTCAGCATCCGCGGAAGCGATCTCCCATTCCGCCTCGGTCGCGAGTCGTGCTCCGGCCCAGCGGGCATAGGCATCCGCCTCGAAGAAACTCACGTGAACTACCGGCTCGTCAGGGTGTACTCGCCTTGGACCTGCCAGTGTGTACTGCATCCAGCCATCGTCGGTCCTGAACCAGTACAGCGGCTTATCGAACTTTTCCCACTCATGTTCCTTCAGGCTGTTTTCCTGCACCTCGACCCAACCGAGTGAAAGCTAGACGTCTGGTCGCTGGTATCCACCATCGTTCATGAACTCGAGAAACTCACCGTTTGTAACCAGGCGAGAGCCTATCTCGAACGCGTTGACATACTCTTTGTGTTCAGGCCCTTCGTTGTCGAATGAGAACCTGTTCGCGTTCCAACCGATTTCGTAAACGCCCTCTTCATAGCGCAACCATTCGAGTCCTGGGACTCCAACGGGCTCGGGGTCTTCCGGTCGCTCGTAGAGTGTTGGTCGAAGGGGGTTCATCGACAAAACATGCTTGATGTCGGTGGTCATGAGCTCCTGGTGTTGCTGCTCATGATTGACGCCCAGGATGATCGTGGCTCTGAGAGAATCGAGCGCCCCGTCAGTACCAAGCCGACCGATGAGGTCGATCATCTTTTCGTCGACATAATGTCGGTAGTCGTAGACTTCGCTGACGGTGGGTCGAGAAATTTGACCTCGCCGGGGTCGACAGAATTGTTGTCCGACAGCGTTGTAATAAGAATTAAACAGGTAGTTGTACTGTTTGTTCAGCGGTTGGTAATTTGGATAGTTGTTCCCAAGCACGAAGGTCTCGAAGAACCATGTTGTGTGCGCAAGGTGCCACTTTGTGGGGCTGACATCGGGCATCGACTGGATAACGTAGTCTTCGGTCACCATCGGCGCGCACATTTTTTCAGTGAATGAACGAACGCTCTTGTAGTAGGCGATCAGTTCCTCGGCGGTTTTCGGATCCGGGCTAACCACAGGTGTTGGCCTGTCGGCGATGGTCACTTGTTTGTCTCCTGCGAAATATATTCTCGAATACGGGGTCTGAATACTTCAGGCCTCATAATCCATAGGCTTCGAGCAACCCCAACCAAAACTCACTCATTGTCGGAAATGCTGGCGTCGCATGCCAGAGCTCATCGAGGGTGATTTTACCCGCGATTGCGATCGCCGCGGCATGTCTCATCTGGCAGGCTCCGGCCTCACATTGGGCGCACCCACTGTCGTTCTTGTGCCTTCGCCTTTGTTAATGATTATCCGAACGCTACCTTTATTCCCCTGGCCAATAATAGCTGCGCCTGCGGTCCAACCATAGCCGTAGTCGATGGCACTTAAGTTCAGTCTGTCCTCCCTGCGATCACGTCCCCGGCGAATTTTCTTCTCTCGCGAGAAGTCGAGGATTACGCTCTATGGTCGTTACCTCACGGGTTCCAGGATCTGTCGTTGCCTGGGCCATCTCGACAGCGACGACGCCAGCTCCCACTGCTACCGGTGATTCGGGCGGCTCGATGAGGTTCGTGATCACCCTGGAGTCCCACGGTGCGGATTCGGCCAATCCCGGAACCGACGGAACCGCCGAGATCGTTCCGGTTGAGATGACTACCGTGGTGCTGTCAACGACTTCTGTCACAGTGCCGTCTCTTGCAGTAACTTCGACTCGTTTATTGCCGACTACTCGGCCTGTTCCACGAATAGGGCCGATGTTGTTGTCGACCAGCCATTTGACCTGCCATCAGTCGTCGACGTTCGAGATCATGGCGTCACCGCGCTTCAACGACTCTGCGAGATCGATCCGACCTGTGACCGCCTCGCCTGTGGGACCGGCTCCTACTGCGACAATATCAAACGACTCCACCATGAAAATTGGTTGCTCCGTGCTTTGGCATCAGTGTGGACGTGCAGTTGATTTCGCCGCCATGACCAGATGCATATCCTGATGCGAACACCGGGCGACTTGAATATCAGATGCGGATGCCCGAAGATCGGCGCGCTGAAAAAGGTCCTCGACCGGGACCGCGCCGATTTCCTGGCGGCGTGCATCTGAATAGACAGATACCGATCAAGTCAGTTAGCCCCGGAACGGTAATTTTGGGGCAGGAATCGAGAGTCGGCAGATGGTCCGAGCGATATTTAGCGGTGAGGTTATAGCTGAGACAGACGACCATGAAATCGTCGAGGGAAACGTCTACTTCCCACCCGATTCAGTGAATCGCGATTATTTTTCTGACAGTGGGCTCCACACGACATGCGCCTGGAAGGGCGTAGCAAGTTACTACTCGGTAAATGTCGATGGACGTGAGGCACGAGACGTTGCCTGGTACTACCCGGAGCCGTCGGATGCGGCATCGAACATAAAGGACCATGTGGCGTTCTACCCGCAGGTCACCGTCCAACGCTGAGGTCTCTCCGTAATTTCGTGAGCACCTGCTTGAGGTGATTGCCTGACAGCGCCGTCATTTCGACGGCACGCACCCGTGGCCGACAGAGCACGATGTTGTTTACGACCGGGTCAGTTTCCAAGCAGCGTTTTTACCCTGCGCAGCAGTCCAGGCTTTCGCGGGTGCAAGTTTGCAGCAACAAAGTCAACAGTTGCAGGTGCTCCGCTCAACACGAGACCCCTCCATTTACGGGTCCGTCCGTATGTGGCTGGATCGTTCTCGTAGCTTTCGGCCCATCCGGTGAATTCCTCGAATTTGTGCGATGGGTTCAGCGCCATTATTTTTCCGCCAGCTTCTTTGACCAGGAGTATTCCTGCAGCAAAATCCCAGGTGGACGCGAACCCTGTAATGGCGAACTGGGTCGACCCGCGGGCAACCAAGAACTGCTCAAAGCATGCACTGTCAACCGTTCGAACCTCACCAAAGTTCCGGGACATCTGTTCAGTGGGCTTCAATAACCTTTGAAGCCAACCCGGAGCTACCGACATCACCCCGGCCTCTGGTGCTCCCGATTCGCTCGCTGGTCGGACGCTCAGTCTCGTATCCCCGTTCCATGCTCCGTTTCCTCTTCGGGCATGCATCAAGAGATATCCGGCGTCGTTTGGCCAGGGCACCCATATTGCTGCAGCCATCGGCATGCCGCGGAAGAGCGCTGCAACGGAAACCGCGAATAGTGGTAGCCCGTTCACAAAGTTGGTCGTGCCGTCTACCGGGTCGACGACCCAGAGCCAGTCGGCCGCCGCTGGTGCCTCGTCTGGTGGGTCCTCCTCGCCGAGAAGCATATGGTCGGGATGGCGATCTTCCATGATGCCAGCGATCAGATTTTGACTTGCTTTGTCGACATCGGTTACGAGGTCTTTACCTGGCCTGTCGCCCTTCGACGATATTTCGAGGACTCCACCAAATCGGCTGGATACGAAGGCGCCGGCTTGTCTGGCGGCTCGGATCACGGATTGCTCGATTATTTCCAGTTCTGAATCCGCAGTTGCTCCTGCGCTTGCATTCAAGGGAACCTGGCCCGGCTGTTCAGTCAATCTAACTGGACTCCATTTCCGTAGTACATGTAAGCCTGCTGCGATTCGGTCGCAACCGCGCCGTCCTGATCGTGCCCAGCGACACGGTAAGCAGGTGAGGTCTCAAACGATATCCGCTCGCTTTCGCACCGTACTCGGGTAAAATTCTACGTGCAAGTTAGTGAATAATTGTCGAAGTGACGGACATTTGGCACCGAACAGAGGATTGTCGGAGCCGGATGGAATCAGGATGGCAGGCGACATCTCCACCCGGCGACGGCTGTTGGTGGACGGGACGAGACCTGCAGGCACACGTCGTTCGACACGCTGAGGCTACACACTGAGGTATTTAGTTTGAGTACAAGAACAACCACTCGCAAATTCCATAAAGATCGTGGACTGGTGTCGCGCATGTACTTCACGATGTTCATGCTGGGCATCCTTTACGCGATTTTTGGACTGTTCCTGATCGCCAGTGGAATGCCAATCCTTTTCGTTGGTGGGATCGTCGGTGTGATGGTTGTCGTTCAGTACTACCTGTCTGACCGACTGATCCTGATGTCGACCGGTGCGAAGCAAGTTTCCGAATCCGAAGAGCCGGAACTACATCGAATGGTCAAATTGCTTGCCGATCGGTACGGAATGCCGATGCCGAAAGTGGCGGTAATCAATACTCAAATCCCTAACGCGTTTGCAACAGGGCGGAATCCTAAGAATGCACTTGTGGCTGTGACTACGGGCATTCAACAGCGCCTGAGTGAACGGGAATTGCAGGCTGTTATCGGACACGAACTTGCGCACGTGGCTAACCGGGATATGCGGGTCCTGGCGGTCGCTAATTTCCTGGTGACCCTTACCAGCTTCCTGATGACGATGCTTTTCTGGAACATGTTGTTCGGCGGGATGGGAGGTCGAAGGAACAACGGCGGCGGTGCCGTGATGATGGTCTATCTGGTGACGATAGTTGTTTATTTCATCGGACAACTACTGGTTCTGGCCCTTACCCGATATCGAGAGTACGGAGCCGATCACACGGGTGCTGAAATCTCTGGTGATCCCGGTGCCCTTGCCGACGCCCTCGAAAAGATCAGCGGAACCGTGAATCAAATCCCTGATAAAGATCTCCGAAAACTCCAGACAGCGAACGCATTCCTGATCATCCCGGCCGCGCTAAAAGGCGAAGGTTCTATGCACCTTTTCTCGACGCATCCGCCTCTACAGGAGCGGATCAAGCGTCTTCGCGAGCTGGAGCAGCGCATGCGATACGGGGTGCGATAGGGTGGGTTGGTTTAACGGAACAAAGACTACAAAATCGGACTGGTCGACGATGTCGACGGTCGTCAAAGCTGAGGCCAAGCTCCAATCGCTCGGTGAGATCACTCCTTCCAGGAGAGCAGGCGTTATATATCGAAATTCCGACGATGTCGCCTTCCTAAAAGATATTCGTACAGAACTGGACACAGTTCTGTATCAGGGTGTCGGCGCAACAAAAACGGCGTTTGAAATTGTTGACGACGACCGAGGGATGCGTTGGATTGTTCTGGAAGATGGGAAATTCAACGATCTGGTCTCGAGCGTTTATACCGTTGGCAACGCCATTGGTGCGAACGGTGGCAGCGAATATCTGATCGCCGCGGTCTTCGAGTTGTATTTCACCGGTACGGTCGAAGACAACACGTATCGTTCAGGACTCCGTACGTATTGGATTTACCGCTACGACCGAAAGGCGTTCTACCCGTTTGTCCCGACCGGCGAAAACGAAGGTGATCGCGATCGGCCAACCGAGGCTCGACTCGGACACGACCTGCGAAAACACGGTCTCACGATTGAGAAATCGCTGACCGAGTGGATGGGCCTGTGGGGCATACCGTTCTAACTCAGCCAATTGTCGGAACCCGCGATCGGACCGACTGCCCGATCAACTCTTCTGCCCCCGATCAACAGCAACACCATGAATAGCGCAGCGCGTGTCGCACTGGTCGTTCGGGCCGGTGAGTCTGCGCAAGAGTTCAGCCGGGCAATTGAGCATGGCGATGGTCACGCGGTGATATGCGACCCGGACTCCAGCTTACCCTCGGACGTTGGCGGTTTGATGGTCGGCGGGGTCGGCGCTTTCCTGGAGTCTGAGACGTTGCCGAGAGCCCTTGTGCAGGCAATCGGTGCTGGCATCCCGGTCCTCGGCGTTGGCTGGGGTATGCACGCACTGAACGTGGCCCTGGGAGGAAAACCGCCGGTCAGAATTGACGGGCACGGAGATCCTGAAGATGAACCCGTAAAACATCCGTTGTTCTTGTCGCCAGGCTGCAAAGTTTCTTACACCATCGCGGGGTCGGGCTGGGTGACAGTTCCTTCGGCTCACACGCATGGATTAATGCCGGGCCATATTGCCGATGGATTGCTTGCGTCGGTCTACGCCGAGGATCAAGTTGTAGAAGCGATCGAAATGCCGGGTCATGAATGGTTAGTTGGTGTCCAGTGGCCCGCACATCGACCGGAGTATACCCCGAAGGGATTCGACAGCCTGCTGCTCGCCCTCGTGGAGCGTAGCCAGCGTTAAGAGCGTGTTTTCGCATTACCTCGCGTGCGCGGGCGCGCACGTTGCGCGATGTTGAGGGGAAGCGTAGTGTTGAGGTATCAGCAATCATTTCGCGCCGTCATTTGGCGCGCCTCGGGATCGACTCAACCATCTAGCCGGAGAAATTTATGGTCAATAGCGACCTCGGCAGCATCAGACTGATCGGCATCGAAGACGAAATGAAGGCGTCGTACCTGGACTACGCGATGAGCGTCATCGTGTCCAGGGCACTTCCAGACGTTCGCGACGGCCTGAAGCCGGTTCAGCGGCGCATCCTGTACGCCATGCATGATCAGGGTATGCGCCCGACGTCTTCGTACAAGAAGAGCGCACGACTCGTTGGTGAGGTGCTTGGAAAATATCACCCACACGGTGATCAGTCGGTCTATGACGCCCAGGTACGTATGGCGCAGTCGTTCTCTTTGCGCTACCCGCTTGTTGATGGTCAAGGTAACTACGGTTCTGTTGATGGTGATCCGCCCGCCGCAATGAGGTACACGGAGTGTCGCCTTTCGTCGATCACCGAGATGATGCTCGGTGACATCGATCGGGAAACCGTTGACTGGGGAGAGAACTTCGACCAATCCCTGAAGGAGCCGACTGTACTTCCCGCTCGTCTGCCAGCACTGCTTGTAAATGGGGCGTCAGGGATCGCGGTTGGGATGGCGACGAACATCCCACCGCACAACGTCGCAGAAATTTGTGATGCCATTGTCCATTTGATCGGGCACCCAGACGCCTCGGTCGATGACCTTATGCGGTTTGTAAAGGGGCCTGACTTCCCGACGGGTGCCCACATTTGGGGACAGGAGGGGATTCGTAACGCCTACGTGACGGGTCGCGGTCGTGTGATGGTCCAGGCGACTCACGTCATCGAGGACATGGCCAGGCAGGAGCGAAAACGCCTGGTGTTCAACGAAATACCGTTCCAGGTGAACAAGGCGAACCTCGTTGCGAAGATCGCCGACCTGATCAAATCGCGCAAGATCGAAGGTATCAGCGAAGTCCGTGACGAGTCCGATCGCAAGGGCATGAGGGTGGTGCTGGAACTGCGCAGGGGTGCGCACGTCCCCGTTGTTTTGAACAACCTTTACAAGCAGACGAACCTCCGCAGCTCTTTCTCGGTAAACATGATTGCCCTGGTTGACGGAACACCGAGAGTTCTGACCCTGAAGCAGGCACTTCGCCACTACATCGATTTCAGAGTCGAAGTTGTTCGCCGCCGCGCCGAATTCGACTTGAAAAAGGCCAAAGCGCGATTGCACGTGCTGGAAGGCCTGCGAATCGCCATCGACAACCTCGACCGGGTGATCGAGTTGATACGGGCGTCCGCCGATGTCGAAGAAGCCCGCGGTAATTTGATGACCGAGTTCGACCTGTCGGAGATCCAGGCTCAGGCCATCCTCGATATGCAGTTGCGCCGATTGGCTGCGCTTGAGCGAGAGAAAATCGAGAACGAGTACAACGAACTGATTGCCCTCGTCCAGGAGCTTGAGTCGCTGCTGGCGGACGGTTTGAAAGTTCTTGCCGTGGTTCGCAAAGAAACCCGCGAGCTGAAGCGAAAGTACGGCGATGTCCGCCGAACGATCGTTCATTCAGAAGAGCTGGGCGACTGGCGACGGGAAGACACTGAGCCACATGAAGAAGTAGTAATCACGCTCAGCCGCAACGGTTACGTCAAGCGTGTCAAGCTCGATACGTACAAACAGCAACACAGGGGAGGCAAAGGTGTCCGCGGTCAGCGAATGACCAAGGAAGACGACGTGACGCCGCACCTCCAGATCGCAGATACGCACGACTACCTTTTGTTCTTTACAGACCGGGGTAGAGTTTTCGCATCACGTGTGTTCGAGCTGCCCGCCGATCAATCGAGGAATTCTCGCGGTACGCCTGTGCAGAACCTCGGTTTTAACATGGAACCTCGTGAAGAAGTCCACGCCGTCATTGCTGCCTCGAGTTATCTGGAAGATACGTACCTCGTGTTGGCGACTAAGAAAGGCCAGGTAAAACGTATGCACCTGCCCCTGCTCCGGAACATGAACAGGAGCGGTCTTCGTTGTTTCAATCTGAAAAGCGACGATTCACTAATCGGAGCTGTACTTGCGAACGAAACTGAAGATGTAATCCTTGTGTCGAAAGAAGGAATGTCGATTCGTTTCAGGTCTTCTGAAGTCCGCGCAAGGCAGCGGGCGGCTGGCGGCATGAAGGGAATGACAGTCCAGAACAAAGACGAGATCGTATCGATGAACGTCGTGGATGACGAGGGCTATCTGTTGATCGTGAGCCACCAGGGCTACGGCAAGCTATCGTTGCTCCGTCACTACACGCAGCAGCGGAGGGGCGGGAAGGGTCTTATCACGCTGAAGGTCACCGCCAAGACAGGTAAGGTGGCCGACTCGGCGGTGGTGAGTGAAAACGTTCGGACTGATTCGACGGGCATGCTGGTCCTGGTCACCGAAAAGGCCCAGGTCATTCGAACCAACCTGGGTGAGATCAGGTCGACAGGTCGAATCGCACAGGGCGTGAAGATACAGGACCCGGAAACGAGTGACAGGATATCTGCCATTCGAGTCATCGACGAACGACGAGCAGCCGGTGCCGAAATCAACCCGTCATTGCTTGAAAATGGCAATGGTGGCGATGACGAGGACGAGGAGTTAGATTCCGAGGAAATGCTCGTCGGAGATGACGACATCGAAAACGATGATGACTCCGAAGATGGCGAGGATGAGTAGCCGGGCTGGCTACAGGCTTTCGCCTTTCACTGAATAGAAAATCCACCGGGCTGTTCAAATACCATTGGGCAGCCCGGTTTTCGCGTTGCTAAGTAACTATCTCAAAATTGCGAGGCGGTAGTATCTCCTGAACCAGAGGAGCATACATGCGAGCTGGAGGAGACCGAGGT
>JAQBVG010000041.1 GCA_027623655.1 Chloroflexota bacterium | reverse complement strand
GCCTCTGACGGCGCTCACAAACGCTGAGCACACTTACGTCATAAAGGTGAAGGATGCTGCTGGGAACGAAAGCACGACAACAACCAAGTTCACCAAGAAGGACCGCAGTGACTACGTACTGACGCTGTTCGCAGGCTGGAACCTCGTTTCCGTGCCATCGAACCCGTTGGTCACCGACGTCAACACGGTACTGTCTAACACCGGTATCAAGCAGGTTGTCGCCTACGATGCAACCACGCCTTCACAGCCGTGGAGAATCGCATCGAAGGTTGGCTCAGCTGCGTACACTTCGCAGACCACTCCTAGCCTGTCGAACGTCACGGCTGGACCTGGATACTGGATTGAGACTGCTGACTTCGAAGACCAGTCTGTCGCCCTTGAAGGCGAGACCGGTCCTGGCGATGCCCGTCCGGGCCTGACCACGATCCCAACCGGCAACGGCTGGAACCTGGTCGGTGCGGTCGATCAGAGCCGTTCGCAGACTCAGAAAGCTAATGTAGGTGTGTCGCTAAAACGACCTGGCTCTACTGGTACGCCAGTCGCAGTCAGCGTAGGCACGTACTTCAACACGGTGAACTCCGGTCGTACGTACGTATTCGACACAGTGAAGTCTGAATTCCGCGAGCTTGTAGCCGCAGACTCCATCACCAACGGTGCTGGTATCTGGGTCCACATCAGCCCGCAGACCAACGGACAGCTCCCGCACATCGTCCCGTAAAGACGACCTGTTAGAGCAAGTAAGTAAAAAACGGGCGCCCCCCTTCCGATTATTCGGGAGGGGGGCGTTCTGCTGATACACAATATGCAAATTACGCCGATCGCAATGGAGTACCAACGTGAAAGCTAGACTGGCAGGAATCGTGATCTTGGCTGCCGTCCTGGCCGGTATGGTCGTTGGTTTCGGTGATCGGGTAAATGCACAGGGCGACATCCCGAAGATCCAGGCGATTACGTTACACGGCGAAGTGTTCATTTCCGGAGGCGCCGACCCGGCCGGGATGGTTGTTACTGCAAGGATTGACGACTGGGAATCAGAGCCCGTTGTGGTAGGCGACAATATTGAAGGGAGCTACGTCGGGATATTTATAAATGCTCCGGTTGAGCTCATTGGCAAAGACATAGTTTTCTGGCTTGACGGCCAGGTCCAGGCCGACGAAAAAACACCCTTTGCGTTTCTCGATCAGTTTGGTAATAAAAAATTCGACTGGGGCCTCCCCCAACTACGCCAGCTGAACTTGCGCTTTCCGTTCGCACCGATCGCGACGCCAACGCCAACGCCAGTCCCGGCTTCGCCAACGCCGACTCCGGTAATACTCGAACCAACCTTTTACGAAGGTCGCGTTCGCGCAGGATCGACCCCACCGCCCAACGGCACACTCATTTACGCCGTAATCGATGACTATGTGACAAATTTCGCAGAGGTATTCGATGGCCAGTATTTCCTGACGGTCAACCCGCGGTTCGAAAAGTACGAGGGCGCCGAGGTAGAGTTCTTTATCGGCGAAACTAAGGCGCTACAAAGTGATCGCTTCGAAGACGGAGTCCGTAAAGAGAATTTCTTGCTGGTCTTCCCTCCACTGCCAACTCCAACGCCTGTACCGCCAACCCCAACGCCTACTGCCACTCCGACCCCTACGCCCGAACCGACTCGGACACCGACGCCAACTCCGACGCCTACAGCCGCACCTACCGCCACTCCAACGCCGACCCCGATCGCCGACATAACGGCAACCGCCAAAGCCGATGCAACGGCAACCGCGGTTGCGAAAGAAGCAGAGGGTGGTTCTTGTAACGCCCGTGAAGGTGGTCCCGCTGCCGTTGGCAACCTGGCGTTGCTCCTGGCACCTCTGGCGCTGTTGGCGTGGCGACGATTCGAGCGCTCCTCCCGATAAATACCGGGCGTAGTGACCGACAGTTTTTTGCCGATGGATAATAAGAAGCCCCTGCACTGTGCAGGGGCTTCTTTACTGGGAACGTTATTTTGACTGCGTCAAGCCGGGCGAGGTTGCAGCACTACAACCGTACGCTCATCGGGTAGTCCGGTCTTGCTTACGGTCAACCTGGGCGTCGGCTCGAAATTCTTGACGCCCAGCTCGGTCAACAATCGTGCCATTGCCGCTCCCGGTTTACTCGATTCCGTATCGTAGCCCGAAGGCACGACCATCTTCGGTTCAAGATTCCGTATGACCGTTGATAGCTCATCAGGCTCAAGCCCCTGAGAATCAGAGTTGAGGATCAGAACATCCACTGAGCCGATCTGCTGCACTGACTGTGCAGACGGCTGATAACCGGGATTTCCAAGAGTCGCAACCTGCAGTCCATCGGCGTCGACGACGTAAACAGTGTTGACCTCATTTGATATAGCCGGGTCATCGGCCGGGGTGGCAACTCCGCGTATGCTGAGGCCCCCAATTTCATACTCGCCAGGACCCGTCAACACGTGGTGTTGACCTGTCGGGTGGACGGTGTGGTCACCCTTGCTGTAGACGAAAACGGTGTTTTCGTCCTCGAGTTCAGACTGCGCAGGGAGTTCTCCCTCGTGATCAACTATCACGATGCCGGTCGTCGATCTGACTTCGAAAGTAGAGTTACCTGTCCAGCGGATTTCCATTATTGCGTTCCTTGATTTGATCCACGCGTGGCCGGAAAGCCGATCTGCAATCTGAACCTGGGCGCAGTTCGAATTAAATTAAACTCCGCACCCCATACAGCGTCAACGAAATACGAGATGGATCCAGGGGGGACCAGTTCAAACTCACGCTGCGATCGGTCCCAGGGGTCGAACAGCGGCAGAATTCCCCAAAAGGCAATTTGTACGCTGCGCTTCGCTGTCGAATCTAGATCCTGTTCCACGCTTTTAGAGCCAGCAGTGCTCTCAGAGTCAGATAACCGGCCCATTCAACTTTCGCCAACAGCCATTCGTCTTCGTACTGCCCCCAGGTCCAATTCGGCTGCCAGCTACCATCGTCGTACTGTTCGGCAATCTCGTAGTCCAGTTGCGCCTGGATCGAGTCCTGAAGTACTTCGGCCAACAGACTATCCGGCTTCGGTGCAAACCACAGCGGTCGAGCACCGTATCGTTTCCAGTCGTCGGGACTCTTGCCGACAACCAGCTCTACACCACGCCGCAATTTTGGCAATATCCGTTCCGCGACCGGACCGGGAGCCATCTCCGCGAGTCTCGTGAAACATATCATCGAGTGAAATTCCATACCATCTGGAAGTTCGTCAAAACAGGACAGGATCCCGGCCGTAACGTCGTGAACGAATCCCGAGTCGCTCTGGTCTGAATACAGGTGTAGATACCCGGTGATCTCGGCGCCGGGATTGGCTCGAACTACTGGATCGAGCTGCCCTGCAACAGGCCTGTAGTTCCACCAGGGCGCGTGTGGGTACTCATCGCCGTGTGGGCCAATCGGATCCCAACCGCCGACCGAGCGATCGAAGCTCTGAACGAAATAGGCGACACCTTTACTCACTATCGGACGATCACCGTTTACGCCGAGTTCTCTGAGTACCTGGAATGCGACAGAAGCCGCGAACGGTGAAGACAGTGGCGTTCGTACGTCTGGCTCGACCCCATGCCCGAAGCCACCATCGTCGTTCTGGAACTTCGCCAACTCAGTCAGCACCTGCTCCACCGAGCCATGACCAAAGTGAAAATCGAACAGCGATCGCTCGAGCGGTCTGGCGTTATTCGTGATAAATTCTGCTGCCCTATCGAAGGCGGTCGTCGTAAGTTGGGTCACACCAACACCTTGAGTACACGCTAAAATATTCACCAGCTCCGGCGAACGACCAGAATATTATCACCGGCGATCTGGTGCCCGATCCAAATAAACATTGACACTCGGGAAAACTGCATGCTAGCGTCACGACAATTTACTGCGTAGTGCGCCTGTCACCTTATCTGAGCAGCCATGCCGACTCTGACAGACCGAAAACGAGAGATTCTAAGATTCATCGTTTCTGAACATGTTCAGACTGCGTCTCCTGTCGCATCGAGTGCCATCGCCAGGTCGACGAGCCTCAATGCCAGCCCCGCCACAATTCGCAGTGAGATGGTTGCTCTTGAGGAAGAGGGATTTATCCGTCGTCCTCACGTTTCGGCCGGTGGAATCCCGTCGGACAAGGGATACCGCCAGTTCGTTTCATTGCTGAACCCCGAAGCCAGGCTTGATCCCATTTCTGCCTCCAGGGTCGATCAGGAAATTCGTTCGGCTCAGTCCTATATTGAAGAGTGGATGGAGTCGGCATCATCAGTTTTGGCCGGCCTTTTGAGTACGTTGGCTTTCACGACGGCACCGAGAGGCGCCCCGGCCCCGGTCAAAAGCGTCCAACTCCTGCGGCTTCAAGAAATGCTGGTGATGGTGATCGTGGTGCTTCAAGAAGCAAGCGTCTACAAGCAGTTGATCAGTCTCAACACCTCGGTGACCAATTCCGAGATTGAGCACGCACGAAACCGATTGAGCGAAGCGATTGTCGGTGTGCCAGCAAACAGCCTTGAGAGCCGTGCAGGTCGCATAGGGGACGGACTGGAGCGCAAGGCGTTCGATTCAGCGGTAACGGCTCTCCGCAAGCACAACACCATCAACACCGAGAAAAAATTTAGCGGAATTAGCAAACTGTTCCTGCAGCCTGAGCTAATTGCCAATCCGGCGATGGCGCTGGGTGCGACCTGGCTGATAGAAGATTCGTCCTCTACTGATTTTTTTGGAATCACATCGAAAGCTGGTGGTGCTGTAAACGTGTTGATCGGCGATGAAAATCCTGAGGAGCCGCTCAAGAACTTCTCTGTGGTGTTCTGCCAGTACGGCACCCCGGAAACGGCCGAAGGCACAATCGGAGTCGTCGCACCCACCCGTATGCGGTATGGAACCGCAATCCAGGCGGTACGCTATCTGGCAGACCATCTCGGCCAGATGACGATGACCGTTTACGGCCGCCAGTAAAACTCAAGCACTTTTCGGCGCTTGAAGCATGACTTGGGTTTGTACCCCCATTCGGAATTGACTCGGTCGGCGTTTATAATTGATCTGTTCATCCGTAAATCGAATTTAAATTCGGTTGAACTTGGATCAATGTTCAATCCGAGGTTTTTGGCCGCTCGCAAATGACTACCAGTAAACGTGATTACTACGAAGTCCTTGGAGTTGCGCGTGGTGCGACCGCCGAAGATTTGAAAAAGGCGTTTCGGAAGCAGGCGTTAAAATTTCATCCAGACCGCAACAAAGAAGCCGATGCCAGCGACCGCTTCAAAGAGGTAAACGAGGCGTACCAGGTCCTGAGCGATCCTCAGCGTAAAGCGCAATACGACCAGTTTGGGCACGCAGGAGTCAATGGCCGTACGGGACGCGGATTCGACGGGTTCGAAGGATTTGGCGGTTTCGGCGATATCTTCGACTCGTTCTTCGGTGGATCTTCCCGACAGACGTCCGACCGTGGTGCCGATCTTGAATTTCAGATCAATGTGTCATTCCGCGATGCGGCATTTGGGGTTGCGCGAGAGCTTGAACTGGATCGCATGGAGCGCTGTGGACGTTGTGACGGGAACCGAGCCGAGCCTGGAACCGATGTCGTTGAGTGTTCGACTTGTCACGGCGAAGGCAAGGTCAAGCGCACTCAGCGAACCTTTTTCGGGCAGTTCCAACAGGTGACGGCGTGCCCAACGTGTCAGGGTGAAGGCAGAACGGTAAAAACTGCGTGCAAGCAGTGTTCAGGTCGGGGAACCGAACGAAACGCCCGGCGCATCGAGGTTGAGATCCCTGCTGGTGTTGAACACGGGACGAGATTACTCGTTCGGGGTGAAGGCGAGGCTGGCAGGAACGGACAGAACGGTGACCTTTACGTTCACATCGGGGTGGAACGCGACAGATTGTTCTCACGGCGCGGTAACGACGTAATAATGACTTCCACCGTGAACATGGTGCTGGCTGCGCTCGGTGGAATAATTACCGTAGAAACTCTCGAGGGCAAGGCAGAGATCGAGATCAAACCCGGCACACAGTCCGGAGCGATGTCACGGATTGCAAATGCTGGTATCCCGCACATGGGCGGCAGCGGCCGACGCGGTGACCAAATCGTCGAATTGCGCGTGGAAACACCCCGCAATCTGGACGATCAACAAACCGAGCTATTGCAGGAGCTCGCCGAATCTTTTGGTCTTGAGAAGGTTGGAGACGGCACCACCACCGGCCAGGGTATTTTCGACCGATTCAAAGACGTCTTCAGAGGCGACAACAGCAATTCTTAAGTGTGATCGAGCGCACCTGGCGGGGCGAAACTGATGCGATGGTTGCAACTCAGCATCGAGGCTCCACCAGAGTACGTTGAACCACTCACACACCTGTTCAACCTGCACGGTGAGGGCTCAGCTTCTGTCGAACGCTCCGGCGGTTTCAATCCTGACGAAGGCGAAGCACCTGATCCCACAGCGTGGGTCACCATTCGTGGTTGGCTCCCGATCGATCCGACAACACAGAGCCGTCAATCAGCCATCGACCTTGGTGTTCGGTTGATCCGACACTTCGTCGATCTGCCTGAAATTGAGGCTGTCGAAGTCAGCGATGACATGTGGCGAAACCAGAAATTCGAACCAATCAGGGTTGGAACGAATCTCGTGATAGTTCCGAGATCAGCCGAATATTCGGTTCGTAAGTCCGATGTCGTGATTGAACTCGAACCAGGGCTGGCATTTGGAACCGGGCATCACCCAACGACTCTCATGTGCCTGGAAGAGATCGAGAAGGTACTCAAACCGGGGGGGCGGTTCCTTGATGTCGGCTGTGGCTCCGGGATTCTATCGATTGCCGCGATCGCGCTCGGAGCAGCGCACGCTGTGTGCCTGGACATCGACACAGAGGCGGTGAGATCGTCGAGCGCGAACCTGGTGCAGGCAGGATATGAGAGTCGAGCGAGCATCCATGAAGGGTCGTTGCCCCATGTCGAAGCACCTGACCGCAGTTTTGACCTCGTCGTGGCAAACATCGCGGCAAACGTCCTGATCAGGCTGGCCTTACCCATCATCTCGACCGTCATTGAAGATGGAGCGATAATCACCTCAGGTGTCCTCGATTCCCGGCTCGACGAAGTGATCGCAGCGTTCGAAGCGGTTGGCGGTGTCGTTCAATCGACCAGAAGAATAGAAGATTGGACGGCAACTCGAATTACCAGAAGTCACTAAGACCTCGACCCCGCCGCAAACATGCACCGCTTCTACCTCCCAAATATCGCCTTTCCGGCAATTCACGACCTGGACAACGTAGAGTCGCAACTGTCGATCTCACTCGACAGCCCGATCATCAGGCAGTTGAAGACGGTTCTGCGGATTGAAACCGGTGATCGAATCCGTCTGTTCAACGGGTCCGGATCAGAGTGGGAAGTTGAAATCGACAGGATCGGCAACAACAATATTGTGGCCAGGTCCATCGTGAGTATCGAGCCGGTGGCTGAACCTTCCGTCAGGATCACGGTCCTTCTCGGGCTGGCGAGAGCTGAACGAATTGAACTGGCGATTCAGAAATGCACTGAGCTTGGCGCCGCCAGGTTTCAGCCAGTCATCAGCGAACGGGTGCAGGGCGGGAATACGGGCTCGCCATCGGCGAATCGACTTGAGCGCTGGCAACGGATTGCGGTAGAAGCCACCGAGCAATGCGGGCGTGCGACCGTGCCAGTAGTAGAGGCGCCTGTTCCGATCATGGAGGCAGTCGCCGCCGAAGTCGTCGATCGTCCGCTGTTCTGCATGTGGGAAGCGCAGAGCGACTTAGTGAAACCGCTGCGGACCGCACTGCAATCATGTCATGACGTCCGCGAACTGGCCTTCTTAGTCGGCCCACCGGGCGGGTTTGGCGAACAGGAGGCAGTTGCAATCCGGGACGCAGGTGCAGTACTGGTCAGCCTGGGTCCACGGGTGCTACGCAGCGAGACTGCCGCTATCGCGGTAATGTCAGCTATCCTCTACGAGTTCGACGATCTGGGTGGATGACGCCCTGGCTGCCCGCTCAGACTATCGGCGAACCTCAGGCTGTAGAGTACGGCCCATGAGTCGTGCGATAGCATCGCTCGGTGTAACCCCTTCGAATAGAACACCGTGGGTTGCCGTCGCGATGGGCATCTCGATATCCAGTTCCTTCGCAATTCGAACGGCAGCACGGGTTGTGGGTGCGCCCTCGGCAGTCTCGCCGAGGTCCTGCAAAACGGATTCCAGGTCGAGACCAGATGCTATCCCGATCCCCAGCCTGTAGTTCCGGCTCAGAGTCGAATAACATGTGGCTAGCAAATCGCCCATACCGCTGAGACCTGCAAAAGTATCGGCCCGGGCTCCCATTGCAACACCGAGGCGAGTGATCTCGTGTAGTCCGCGGGTCACAAACGTTGCCTTCGCATTGGCACCCAACTCTGCACCGTCGATAAACGCTGCACCGATCGCGATGATGTTTTTCAGCGCCCCGCCCAATTCAACTCCGGTCACATCGTCGCTGCGGTAGACCCGAAACACATCTGAACTAAGCAGTGCTTGAACTGACTGGCCAACCGCTTCGTCTTGAAATGCGACGGTCGCGCTCGAAAGCTTTCCGGCTGCAATTTCCGGGGCGAGATTGGGCCCGGATAGCACACCTATCCGGCCGGGGTCGAACTCTGGTAGTTCTTCGGTGATTACCTGTGTCATCCGCTTCCCGGTGTCGATCTCGATACCCTTGGTAGCACAAATGACATTGGCGTTTGCCGGAATGGCAGACGCAATCTGTCTGATGTTCTGCCGAATCGTAATCGATGGGACCGCTACGATTACCAGTTCAGAGTCTGACAACGACTCGTCCAACGACGCAGAGACGCTCATCGAATCGGGGAATGCTACACCGGGAACAGATCGCTCGTTGACACCCGCGCTTACGAGTTCTATCGCGCGTGCCTCGATACGCGACCACAAAACTGTCCTGTGTCCTGTTCGGGACAGAAGTATGCCAAGGGTCGTCGCCCAGGCCCCGGTTCCAACTATGCCAATGTGTGTCACAACGGCAGTTTACGGGGTTCGACGAACCCTGCGCGGGGTCGGCGCACCTTCAAGCCGCGCCTCCCCACCCTTCGCAAGGCGGTCGATATTTGCGTGATGGCTCCAGATAATCATTGTTGCCACCGGAATCGCGAACAACAGGTACCAGAGATCGTGACCCCAGATTTCAAATGCGCTAAAAACGGCGAGCGATCCCAAACTCACGGCGCTCCCAATAATCGATCCCAGGGAAACGTACCGAGTTAGTGCCGCTATCGCCACGCCGGTCATCGCGATCACCGCGGCTATCGGGGAGACAATGAGCAGTGCACCGAATCCGGTGGCGACTCCTTTGCCGCCTTTGAATCCGATGTAGGCTGGAAACATGTGACCCAACACGGTTACGGTCCCGGCAGCAGCAATCACCCACGGATCAGCATGGATCACGTAGCGTGCGATCCCGGTGACGAGCAGTCCCTTGGTCACATCTGAGGCGAGCACCGCGGCACCGGCCCTTGGCCCAAGCGTTCTTGCCACGTTCGTCGCGCCGGTTCCCCCGCTTCCGTACCGCCGAATGTCTATGCCGCGCCAGATTTTTCCCAAAAGCACACCGAACGGTATGGCGCCCACGAGGTAGGCAGCCATAAGAACGAATGTCGCGACTACAAGGTCACTCATCTTCTCGGCTTTGAAACGACAGTTTCAGTGGTGAACCGATAAAACCAAATTTGGCCCGCAAACGGTTCTCCAGATACCTGCGGTAGCTGAAGTGTATTAGTTCTGGGTTGCGTGCGGTAAATTCGAACGTAGGTGGAGAGGTCCTGCTCTGTACGCACTTGAATATCCTTGGGCGTCTGCTCCCGAACCCGGGCATCGGATTTTCGCCCATGGCGTCGAACACTACCCGACTCACCTCTGCCCGCGGCAACTGCTTTGAGAACTCGCCATAAACGGTGAGGATCATGGGAAGCACTTTGTCGACACCCCAGCCAGTGAGGGCCGAGGTAAAGACGACCGGCACTTCGGGAATGAATTTGAACCGATTTCGGATCTCTTCCTCGGCGTCGGCCTGGTTGAGACTCAGTTCGTTCGCAAGGTCCCATTTGTTCACGACCACAAAAGCGGCCCGTGCGGCTTCGTTGATATACCCACCGATATGCGTGTCCTGTGCGGTCACAAATTCAGTGGCGTCGAGCACCAGCACCGCAACGTAGCAACGTTCGATAGCGCCGACCGTCCTGATCGCACTGTATTTTTCGATTCCCGCTTCCGCTTTGCCCCGTCGGCGGAGGCCAGCGGTATCGAGGAAGGTGATTCGAGTCCCCTCATACTCAAAGACCGAGTCTATAGTGTCCCTGGTAGTACCTGGAATCGGGCTGACGATCGCTCGATTTTCCCCTGTCAGTGCGTTCAAAAGCGCCGATTTCCCGGCGTTCGGCCGACCGGCTATCGCTACTCGGATCGAATTTGGGCCGGACCTTTCCGGTTCAACCGGCGGCAGCTCGTTGAACAGCGCCTCCATCAAATCGCCGATCCCCGTGTCGTGATAGGCGCTGATCGGAAACACCTCACCAAGGCCGAGGGCGTAAAAGTCGTAGATCAGTTCTTCACGAGCGAGTGAATCTACTTTGTTGGCCGCGACCACGACTGGCTTTTCGGTCCTCCTGACCATCTGGGCAGCGTCCTGGTCGGATTCCGTCACACCGTCACTCACGTCGACGGTGAAGATAATTGCGTCGGCCTGATTCAGGGCAATTTCAACCTGCGCTCGGATGTCGCTCCACAAAAGTTCATCGTGTGGGGCGTCTTCCACGCCCGCGGTGTCCACGAGCAGGTACCGATGGCGGCCCCATTCGGCATCGATCGAAATCCGATCACGTGTCGTACCCGGAATATCGCTAACTATCGCTATGCGTCGACCGGCCAGCCGATTGAACAGAGTCGATTTGCCAACGTTTGGTCGGCCGATTATTGCAATTACAGGTAGAGCCATTGGAGTCGGAAGGATTTGCTATTCGTTGAGGAGTGAAGAACTGGTACTGCCAGTATCGTCGAAGCCGCACGAGTTTGGTGGCACTCGGGCATCTCGATAGAGAGAGCCGGAGCCTCGGTTGCTAGATTAGTTTTTCCATAAGCGCAGCCTGCGCCCACAGCCGGTTCTCTGCCTGGTCGAACGCCACCGATCTCGGATCGTCGAGAAGACCGTCCGAAATCTCCTCGCCCGGGTGGGCCGGCAAGTCATGCATGAATTTCACGCGAGGTCCGGCAAGATCGAGCAGTTCGGGGTTTACCTGGTAACCGTTGAACGCCCTGAGGCGTCTCGATGTCTCGGCCTCCTGCCCCATGCTGGTCCAGACGTCGGTGTAAACGATATCCGCACCATCGACAGCCTCCCGAGGACTGGTGATCTGCGTAACAGATCCACCGGCGGCGGATCCATAGGCGTTTGCACTATCAAGCACCTGTTTCGAGAGCTTATAGCCGTCGGGTGACGCAACAGTAAGGTGACCACCCAGTCCAGCCACTGCGTACGCGAGACTGGCCGCAGTGTTATTGCCATCACCAATAAACGCCACGGTAGCGCCGGAGACACCGCCGAGCTGCTCGGCGATAGTCTGGATGTCGGCCAGTGCCTGGCACGGGTGTTCTGCGTCGGTAAGCGCGTTGATTACCGGGATGCTGGCCGCGCTGGCAAACTCTTCCAGAGTCGTCTGGGCAAATGTACGAACGACGACAAGGTCGGCCATGCGAGAAATAACCTTCGCCACGTCGGCAACCGGCTCGCGCTTGCCGAGTCCTACTTCTTCCGGACTCATGTACAGCGGATTTCCGCCGAGCTTTTCTGCGCCGATCCAGAACGAAAGTTTTGTGCGCAACGACGGTTTTTCGAACAGCAAAACAACGGACGCCCCGTTGAGGGCGTTACTTGTTACACCGGACTTAAGTTGGATCGCGCGCGCCAGCAACGGCTGGATTTCGCTGGACGCGATATCGCTGAAATTGAGAAAGTGTTGAACCATTGAAGTGACCTCGACTCGAAATATGAAATTGACGGGACGTGTTCTGTTTCGGGGTGCTTATGCACCCCTGGTTCGGTAACGACGAACTGTGTTTGCGCCGTGGGATACCAACAGGGTCGTCCTGATCGAGATTCGGAGATCGGTGGTTCGTGATGTCACGAACCAGGCCGGGTATTCCAGCCGTTGAAGTTCAATTCTAACTCGGCCTCGCTCACAAAACTACGCCGGGGCGAATTTGAGCAATGTGTGCCCATCGGCAGTGTGTTCAAACACGGGCTTCAGGCGCATTCCGATCTGAAGGTTTTCTGGTTCAGGCTCGATCCCGACAATATTCGTTGGCACGATCACGTCTTCTTCAAGCCTCACAAGAGCGGTCACGTATGGGACATCGCCGGCGAATCCGGGGTGTGGGGCCACGTGCACGATCGCGTACGTGAACAGTTCGGCATTGCCCGACACCTGCACCCATTCGAGTTCACTGTGTGGATCGGAAACCGATATCTCTCTCGGGTAGAACTGGAACTTGCCGTCGGACACCGACCGTTGGAGCCATATTTCTTCGACTTTCAGTCCTTCCCAGAAACGGTCGGACTCTGGTTGCGAAACCGGTCGGGGTTTTGGTGTGTTACCTGTCATGTTGCTATTCCACTGCCAGCACTACGGTCCCGGTCGACGAAAGCAGCCCACCGGTCCCATGAGCCACGGCCAGCTTGCAATCATCCAGCTGTCGATCTTCGGCCTGTCCTCGCAACTGTCGCGCCGCCTCAACAACCGTAAATATTCCATACATGCCGGGGTGAGTGTAAGAAAGCCCACCTCCGTTGGTGTTCAACGGGAAGTCTCCGCCAGGCGCCGTGCGCTGAGAGGCGACAAAATCCGGGCCTTCGCCGGGGCCACAAAAACCCAGGTTCTCTAGCGTAACGAGCACCGTGTAGGTAAATGAATCGTAGATCATCGCCAGATCAAGATCACCGTGCGATACGCCTGCCATTTCAAGGGCCTGCGGCCCGGTATTCCGCCCGAATGCGCGGGTGAGGTCGGGCATTTGGGAGATCATCGAGTGGTCGTGACCTTCTCCCGCGCCCAGGATGCTCACACTGCCGTTTTTGGCGTTTCGCGCCCGCTCGGGAGTCGTAATTACGATTGCTGCACCCGCATCTGTAACCAGGCAGCAGTCGAGCAGGTGAAACGGCCATGCCACCCATCTCGAGTTGTGATACTCGTCGAAACTCGTGGGTTTGTCGTAGAAGTAGGCCATCGGGTTCAGGTTGGCCCATTTGCGGGTCGATACTGCGATTTCGGCCATTGCCTGGCGCGTTCGATCTTCCCCGTACAGATGCATATACCGACGGGCGGCCATTGCGTACGAAATAGGCGGTCCCATGATTCCGTAGGGAGCTTCGTACTGCGCCGCGGGCGCACCGAGGTTTCGAGGGATCGGTGCGCGATCTGACCTGCCCGACTGGCCGTGGGTTATCAACGCTACCTCGCAGTACCCCGCGGCTATCGCAGCGAGTGCGTGTGCAACGTGAATCACGAACGATGCGCCACCAACCGAAGTGCTGTCGGTGTAATGGGGGTGTATGCCCAGGTACTCGGCAACATCGAGTGTCGACCACCCGGCCGTGAAGAGCGCATCAACATCAGACAACTGGAATCCTGCATCGTCGAGAGCGTTGATCGCTGCCTCTGAATGTAAGGCCAGTGGGGACTTAGTCGGTACTTTACCGAGTTGGTCCGATTCACCCACACCGACAATGTGGGCTCTGCCGGAAATATTTTTCAGCTTCTGGATATTTGGCATTTTTCCGCGCTCTGATCAGGCGTGATGCCTATTGCATTGGGGAATACGGCGTGGGGACAAGGATCTGGTTCCGTACGTTTTTTACGATCAGGCCGTCCTTGTGAGAGTCGGCTGTAACCTTCGCCCACTCGGGATCCTTTCGGAACGCGTCCCATGCCGCCATCCGTTGATTGGCATCTTTGAAACCGACCAGGTAAGTGAGTTCGTGATTGCTCTCGCCAACGTCCGTCACCCAGTAGCCGATGTTGGTGATGCCGTGCTTCTCGAAAAGCTTCATCGTGTGATTGGCGAATCGTGCGTGAAGATTTGGGAGTCGGCCGGGCAAGCATTCGTACACACGGAGTTCGTAAAGCACAGAAAAGATCCTCTCGCGACCCGCAATCAGGCTATCTGATAAAACAGGGCCGGGTTTTTTTGCGGTGTTATGGCGAGATTCTGAATAGTTACGAGCGGCTCGTCAACCGATTATTTGGTTGGCAGCGTCGATCATTCGCTTAAGAGATGGATCTCCGGGGATGTAGTCAAGGCTCGCCCCCACGACAGCTGTCAGGGCCACCATCCCGCGCTCCAGCACCTCGACATCGGTGCCTGACACCTGAGGTAGTCGGTCTATTTTCATTTTCAATCCGGAAAACACCTCGTACCCGCCATCGCTGTGCGCCTCAAGTTTCATCTTCAACTCGGAGTCGGCCGGGGCGGCTGCCTCCGCGCCCCGAATGGGGTTATCACGAAATGATGGAAAATTCACGTTGTACAGACCAGCCCTGGGAGTTTCGAAACTGATGAGCTCGCGTGTGACACCTGCAATAACCTTCCCGACAAGTTGATCGCCCAGATCATCCAGGGCGTCCATAGAAAAGGCACAGGTTTTGACGCCAAGGGCCGCGGCAATAATCGCTGCGCCAAAAGTTCCAGAAATGAACATATCGCGACTGGTGTTGAATCCGGGATTTATTCCCGAAACCACGGCGTCCACCGCGTCGTTTAGCACGTGCCTGGTACCCAGGATGACTGAGTCAGCTGGTGTTCCACTTACCGCATAGCACTTGACGCCATGCACCCGGCTGGGAGCTTCATTGATCTTCACCGATCGGCGAAACGATATCGCAGTTCCAACCCCGGACTGATTTTCTGCGGGCGCTACAACTGTGACGTTTCCGAGATCTTTGACGGCATTCACGAGTGCCCAGATACCCGAATTGTCGAAGCCATCGTCGTTGGTGACAAGAATATTCATGCGGAGAAGCGTAGACGTGTTCGGCTCAGAAATCGTTAGTTGAGCAGCAAATTATCGATCAGTCTCGTAGTTCCGATTTTCGCTGCCACAAGCGCACGAGCTTCTTTCGTCGCACGATTTAGCTCCTCGAAAGTATCTGTATTGGCGACGGAAACGTAGCCGATCGTTGCCAGCGGCTCCCCGTCGATCATGTCCGCCATCAGGCCACGGAGTACGTCACCGTTGCGTTCACCGGTATCCCACAAATTTTTCGTTGCGACCAGCGCTCGATAGAGAACGGTCGCAGCCTGTCGTTCAACTGGAAAGAGATATGCGTTCCGGCTGCTCAGTGCGAGCCCATCGTCATCGCGTACGGTCGGAATCGGAATGATTTCAACTCCAAGATTCAACGACTTATTTATGTGCTGGATGATTCGTAGTTGCTGGGCATCTTTCTCCCCGAAAGTAGCCATGTCCGGCGAAATGATTGAGAAAAGGCGGTTGACCACCGTAGCGACGCCGTTGAAATGACCGGGCCGATGCGCTCCTTCGAGCACATTCGCGACCGGCCCTGGATCAACCCTCTGGACTTCATCTTTCCGTGACGGATATATCTCGTCGATCGAGGGCGCGAATGCGATATCGATGCCATGCTCTTCGAACCGGGCAAGATCGGCAGGTTCGTCTGACGGATATCTCGACAGATCTTCGTTCGGCCCGAACTGAGTCGGATTCAAAAACAACGACCCTACCGCTACATCGCAGCGTGGTCGAACGAACTCGATGTGGGCAATGTGGCCTCTGTGGATTCCTCCGAGTGTGGCCACTAATCCGACAGTTCCTGATATGCCGCGCCGAATCTCGCGCATTTCCGCGGTTTTTCGGATCACCCGCATGGGCGCGTCGAATCGTTCGGTGTTCCGAGGTTGTTCCCTTGAAATAAGGGAGTGAGGTGGGATGAGCGGCGATCGAAAGTAAGAATCAATTCACGAAGGAAGCATTCGGGTAATTACGGTGAGAATAAGATCCAGTTTTCCCTGCACCCTGATCTTTTCCGCGTGGGAGAAGGCTCAAAGGTCGGGAGGATGCCAACGAGTTACCTAGTCGCCCGAGACAGCCGGATCGTTGATCTCGACCGGACTGAACTCGCTGACCCGCGTTTCGTCGGAATAGAACGATTGGGCCTCGGTTGGGAATGTTCGATCGCTGACGTCTTCACGGTATCTGACCAGGGCATTCTTGATGATCGGGGCCAACTCGGCATAACTGCCCGAATGTCGGGGACGGAAATCCGGATCTAGCCCGAGCATGTCGTGAAACACCTGTACCTGTCCATCGCAGTGGACTCCAGCCCCGATCCCGATCGTCGGAATCTCAAGCTTCTCCGTTATTCTCCTGGCCAATTCAACAGGGATTAGCTCGAGCACGATCGCGAATGCGCCGGCATCCTGCAATGAGAGTGCATCTTCCATGACTTGATTTGCGGCAGATTCGGTCTTGCCCTGGACACGATATCCACCGAGCTGGTTTACATGCTGAGGGGTAAGGCCAATGTGCCCCATGACCGCCAGTCCCGCATCGGCAAGACGGCGAACGATCGGTGCAACGGTTTTTCCGCCTTCGAGTTTTACAGCCTGGGCTCCACCTTCCTGGATGAGGCGGGCGGCGTTTCTCAACGCTGTCTCAGTATCAATCTGGTAGCTGAGGAAAGGCATATCAGCAACGACCAACGGCCTGGTGGTGCCTCGTACGACGGCTGCCGAGGCGCGGACGATATCGTCAACGGTGACAGGGATCGTAGAGTCAAAACCCAGGACAACGTGGCCCATGCTGTCGCCAACCAGGACCATAGGAATCCCAGATGCGTCAACGATTCGGGCTGCCGTGTAGTCGTACGCCGTCACCATTGGGATCGGCTCGCCGCGGCGTTTCATCTGCTGAATCTTGTGAGTAGTGATTCTGCGAACTACCATCGTGCACCTCCGCTCCGGTCGACCGCTACTTGCTGGCCGCCAAGCCTTAGTTCACTTGCCTGCTGTCAATATTACTGAATTTTCGATGTCGCTGGCGAATCCAGGTGTTACGTCTCTGCGATTCCAGTACGAAAAACTGGCAAATTATGGTTGATTTCCGTGTGAAAGCAACGTTTTGATGTTTTCAAGGGCATTTTGGGACAGGCCGCCCTGCTCTTTCGCGATGTGTAACGACGCCAGCGCGAGAGCCGAATAGGCCCGGCCAATTTCCGGTGAATTTTGTGTTGCGGCATCGTAATGTGACGCAATTGTGTCGACATCGCCCCTGGCAAATGGACCCGTGATGGCTGACGGCAAACCATGCTCATCCAGCGCATCGACGGTCGCGCGAATCAGCGGCACCAATCGCTTCAACGCCTCCTCGCGACTGATCCCAAGCGGTTCCCACATTTCTGCGGCGTTTCCGGCGAGTCCCGCCAGCAATCCGCATGCCATGACCGCCGAAGCGTGATAGGCAGCACGATGCCCGGACTCGATGTCGAACGGTGATCCGCCAAGATCGTCCGCAAGTGAGTACAGCCAGTCCCGCAATCCGGCGTCCTGCGACTCGACAGCGAATGAAACATCCTTCAGACGATTTGAAGACTCTGGTGACGGAAAGGTTTGCAAGGGATGAAACCCAGCAGTGGTGGCGCCCATCCCGGATGCACTGTTCAATACGGATAGTGGCAATGCACCAGCACAGTGAATCACTGCCTGATGAGCTCGCCACCCGACGCCCTGGCATATTTCCTCAATCGCCGCGTCAGGAGCAGTAACGAAAATAACGTTTGCCAGGTTCGCAGCAGTTTGAGCGCTTTCGACTACCAGGGCATCGGGTATTCGCGATCCAAGCCACTCTCTATGTGCAACTCTCCGACTCGATATCGCCACAACGTTGTACCCGGCCCGGTCAAGAGCAGCAGCCAGACTCGAACCAAGCCGTCCGGCTGCAATGACGGCGACAGGAGTTTTACGGTCGAGAGATGGTAGAGGACTCATGGGCCGGTTATCTCCAATCTTTTTTCGCGTCCGCTGCAGATTTGACTCCACCAAGGGTTTCAGCCGAATCAATTGCGTTCAAGATCGCGCCGGTCACCGCTTTAAGTGCAGCAGCGTGCAGCACGTCCCCGGGCACGGAAGCGGTGAACGTGCCGGTCGAAAGTGCAAACATTGCGTCGCCATCGTTCGACGTGTGTGACGGTCGCACTGCAATGGCAATCCCGTCCTGGGCCGCCATCGCGAGCCGAGTCGCACCGATTTTGTCGAGAGCTACGTCAGTGGCCACCACGCCAATCGTTGTGTTTCGAAAGAAACCCCTGTCTTTAGGCGGATTGTTGATCATCAGATCGATTGAATCGGCAAATCCATTACTAATTTGAGGTCCTGCCACTATTTCACCAGTTTCAGGGTCGACTATTCCGCCTATTGCGTTTACCACCATTAGCGCCCCGACGGTTGCTCCGCCCGGCAGCCGGATCGATGCAGTTCCTACTCCACCTTTTATCGACGCAGAGATGCCAAGGAGCTTGGCGACGGTCGCTCCGGTGCCTGCCCCTGCGTTGCCGGTTTTGAAATCGACCGACGCACTGGCAGCTGCCGAGTAGCCGTCGGCGTTGGTCGGTCTGACCGCATGGTTGAGGAAGCCCAGGTCGAAAACTACAGCAGCCGGAATTAATGGAATGCGGACCCGGCCGAACTTTACGCCGACGCCTTTTTCTTCGAGAAACCTGACCACACCGCCGGGAGAATCAAGGCCGAATGCACTCCCTCCGGTGAGCACTATCCCATTTACCCATTGCGCACTCGCCAGCGGATCGAGGAGGGCGGTTTCCCGGGTGCCCGGAGCCGCGCCGCGAATCTCCATGCCCGCATTCGCCGGTTCGTTGCACAGGACGACCGTACACCCGGTACCGTTTTCCAGGTCGGTGTGATGACCGACCGTCAGGCCAACCACATCCGTAATTTTCCCCGAGTAGTTCATTGATCCTCTGCTGACGCCGATTGGTGTGGGAATATCGGGGTATTTTCAGCGGTCTGAGCGTGTAATTTTGCAGTCAGATTAGCACAGCATTCAGGATCAAAATCCGCTGTTTACACTGGCTTAATACAGGCGCGTGCGCAGGTAACCGACTCGGCGTATACTGACACGTCTTTACCTGCGGCGAATTTCGTAATGACCTCCGGACACTGCGGTGCCGGAAGGGCGATTTTCCAGTAGGAATTAACAGACTCGGCTCGTAACCGATGTGAGGAGTTCAGAAGGTGCCCCGTAACTTCAAAGAACTAAAGCCCGCATACGGATTTGACGATGTAGCCATTGCCCCCGGTGAGATCACAATCAATCCAGAAATGGTGGACCTATCGACGAATTTCGACGGGATCAGGCTAGATGTCCCCTTTATTGCCTCCGCTATGGACGCAGTAGTTGATCCGAAATTCGCAATCGCGATGACCAAAGCTGGCGGTCTTGCGGTCATGAATATGGATGGCCTCCACACCCGCTTCGAGGATACTGAGGCAATATATGAGGAGATCGCCGCAGCCCCCCGTGAAGGGGCCACCGCGATCATGCAAAAAATCTACTCCGAGCCACAAAAGCCGGAGTTGATTGCTAAAAGAGTGGAAGAAATAAAAAAAGGCGGCGGAACGGCCGCCGTTTCTTTTGTGCCACAAAATGCGAAGCGGATGGCCCCACTCGCCGTCGAAGCCGGCGCCGACATGATCGTGGTCCAGGGCACTGTCGTGACAGCCCGCCACTCGTCGAAGAGTCTGAAAGGCCTCGTTTTTTCAGACCTGATAAAGGACATCAACGTTCCTGTACTCGTTGGCAACACTGTCTCCTACGAAGTGACGAAAGAACTGATGCAGCAGGGAATCCAGGGAGTCCTCGTCGGAGTCGGACCGGGTTCGGTCTGTACCAGCAGAGAAGTGCTTGGCATCGGCATTCCCCAGGTTAGCGCCACCATCGAATGTGCGGCTGCCCGGGACGATTTTTACAAAGAGACCGGCAAGTACGTTCCGATCATCACCGACGGTGGAATTCGAACCGGTGGCGACGTCTGCAAGTCGTTCGCTGCCGGTGCTAACGCCGTCATGATCGGGAGCCCGTTCGCCAAGTGCGAAGAAGCTCCTGCAAAAGGTCATCACTGGGGCATGGCTACGTGGCATGAATCGCTGCCGAGAGGTACGCGCATCAACATGGGGACCGAGTACACCCTGCATGAGTTGCTGTACGGCCCATCTTCACGCACCGATGGCACATTGAACCTCGTTGGTGCTTTGCAGGTCTGCATGGGCTACGTGGGCGCGGAGAACCTCCGGGAAATGAACAAAGCTCGCATGGTCTATGCCCCGGCGATCAAGACGGAAGGCAAGATTTACCAGAGGGCCGGCCTGGGCTCGTAGGCAGGCGGACTGGTTGACGAACCGTAGTTGATGGAACATCACGGTCGTGTTTGGTCGTTTGTGATCCGCCAACCCATGAGGTGGTCCCGCTTGTCTGAACAGCTCAGTCCGTTTTATAAGTGGAATCGCTGCATCATGTTTTAGGCCGCCGCGGGTGTCGGCAGCGCTTTGGTGTAGAACTCATCCGGGGTCATTCTGCCGAGGCTCGAATGGGGTCTTCCCGCATTGTAGAACTCAAAGTATCGCCCGAGTTCAGCCCTGGCTTCCAAAACCGATTCATACGCTCTCAGGTAAACCTCCTCGTATTTGACACTCCGCCAGAGCCGCTCAATGAACACGTTGTCCCTCCAGCTCCCCCGCCCGTCCATGCTGATCTGGATCCCGTGATCTTTCAGCAGGCCGGTGAAGG
>JAQBVG010000185.1 GCA_027623655.1 Chloroflexota bacterium | reverse complement strand
CATCCCAACTAGTCCAGCCAGGCGTGGCGCAATGAGGCGCACCAAGATCCAGCCCGGCGAATCACCAGTAAGGTTGCTGCCACAGCCGATAGACCCGCGTCGGGTGCATGTTATGAGCCGAATACGACTTCAGGCGTCACACAGGTTCAACGCCACCTCTATGATATCGCCACCGTAATCCATGGCCTTTGGCAGGTCCTCCATCTGTTGACTGATTGGCCAATTTGCGGCACGATTTTCTGGAAACATGCTCACGATTCGCAGATCTTGAGCCAGCCTCCAAGATTGCTCAACGGCCCAGATCACAGGGAAGGACTCAATCTCCTCCTCAAGTAGAGGCCGCGTCTTATGATAGCCCCGGAGGACACCCGCGATCTCGGACGCCGTCAGCGGGCGCTCGTGTTCAACCTCGCCGTTCATGAGCCACTTGTTTCTGATCTTCACGACATCTGACAGGTGCGGCTCGAACGAGCAGTTGAAGTCGACGAATCCCAATGTCACGAAGACTTTCGAAGTTCAGTACTTCGCTCAGAGTACCTGGGGAAGCTCTGCCGCTTTAGGGTTCTGGGGAGAGAACCCGATTAACATCGACCGATTTGTATACGTCTACATCAGGAAACTCCAATAGCCGCTTTGGTAATGTCCGTAATGATACTGTACTACCTGCAGGAGCGAAGCTGCGAAGGGATTGCACGGATCACAGAACTGGTTTCCTGAACGATATCACCTTCATGGGAAAGCCCCCACCATTCCTGACGGTGGGGGCTTTCTGTCCGTCTGTCGGAGCTGGCCTACTTGCCCGATGTCGATCCCCAGTCCCCGTCGTTGTCTTGCCGCCCTTGACGACATCGACTCGACGACATCGCCAACTCCCGGCCTATCTCACCAACACCGTCTTCCGAACCGGAACTGCCCTGTGGTTGTGATCAACGATGACGGTAGTGGTCCTGTTCACGGAGTCCCCGGAGGCGTCAGTTGCCGAGACGGTGAAAATCTTGCGAGACTCACGCTTCGTCTGCTTCCGCAACCCACAACTCTACATCGCCCTCGAGCACGACTGTGTCGACAGCCCACTCTTCAAATTTCTCGGGCTCCTGCGTATTGTTTGCGGTGAGCAGGCAGTTATACCAGGCAAAGCGGAGGAGTTCTGGCGCGATTGCGTCGCGAGGCACGGATGGTGAGGAATTCGGGGCATCACTCTCATAGCCAGTGAGGAAGGCTCGAGTGACTCCGCGTTCGAGATGGACAGGACCGCCGCCACTCCGAGATGATACGCCAGCAGTACGGTACAGGAAATAGGCGATGTCGTACGCACGGGGTGCACGCTGGAAGAAATCGAAGTCGCATACGGCTGCCACCTCGCCATCGTGAAAAATCAGATTGCCCGGGTGATAGTCGCCGTGTCCGGCGATCTCGTCCGGGTGCGAGGTTCCGATAGCCTCTGGGTCTAATGCGGTCAGGGCATCCATCACCCTACCAAGCGTGACCAGGGGCTCTTCCTGGTCGGCAAAGATACTTCGCACTCGATCGTAGAAAAACTGTACGTGTCCTGGCCAGGGGTAGCCACATCCTTCCGGCAGTTGGCCACAAGGGGGTGAATGAGTACTGGTCAGCGAATGAAACCGTGACAGGGCGTGCCCAGCGGCGCTGTTATGATCCAGGTTCTCCGTCGAGAGCGGCTGTCCGTCGATGAATTCGTGGCATTCGCAGATGTGGCCTTCCCAGAGTGCGAAGGGTTTGCCCTCCACGGTAAGACGATATGCGGCTACGGGGAATTCCTGCAAATGGAGATGCTTCACAAGCGCGCAGACTTGCTCCGCCTGTTCGACCGGCCACCACTCGCTGCGGACTTTCAGAAAGAACATGCCCGCCGCGGTCGTCACCGCGTAGCGTCGTCCCATCCACGTTGAGCCGACTGTCAGTTCACGGGATGCAGCGATCCAGGCCAAACAAGCCGGCAATGCCGTTCAGTTGCTCAGCCGAGTACATCACGTGCTCCGGCGAGATAGGCATCGGCGTCGCGGCTGAAAGCCTCGAGAAGATCGTCGATCATTGCACCCGGATCTGATAGCGGCCACCTGGAACAGGCAGAATGACTGTGCCGTCCGACAGGGTCCAGTTCGACTCCCATTGCAGCCCGGCAAGGGAGAGCCCAAACCCCACGACCATGGACACGCCTGAATAGAGCTCAAAGCGTTCGCGCTGCCGCAGAAATCGAGCCTTCTGATCGGCAATTTCTGAAATATCCGGAGTGATCTGTTTGTAGTTCTTGTCAGCAGTCCCCGAGCGAAAGGACATCCACACACTGGCGCCGAAACTGGCCAGTCCAAGCAGCAGCAGATTTTTCTCCGGGAAGGTTCGGTTGCGAGAATGCTGCATGCTCTGCTGCGGGCTCCCGTCGAGATACGGAATGACGTGATCGCCATACATGAGGTAGCGGACGCTCTGCCTGGAGAGCATCCCCGGTCGCCACACACCTGAAGGGTCGGCGTATTGATAGAAGCGGATCATCAGGAAGTGGGGGGTCTCATCTTCTATCTTCAGCGGGCCAGCTATCCAGGTGCTATCTGCAAACAGTGCTTCAGTCACATACTCGCCACCTCGCGAGGACTGAACAGACAAAGCGCAAACCGCAATCGTCACCGCAACAGCACGAAACATCATCCGTTTCTCTGTTGAGTGGCTGTGCGATGTGAATGAATCATCAAGAAGGCTCTCGGTGACTACCGGCCTACCGGTCGGGGGACCGGCCTGTGGATTCGCTTCCAGGTTCCTCTTCGCTATCTTTCCAAGTACGTGCTCGTCGGGCTGACCAATTTAGGCGATTTCTCGACGGCTGTTCAAGAAGTAGGAGAGCGTCGTGTTAGGACAACTCATACGGAAGGAAGTGCTGCTCCATCTGCTGAGCTATCGCTTCGTGGTGACACTCCTCCTGTTCTCGGTCCTGATCATAAGCTCGGTGGAGATGATCGCCCTGAACTATGACCGGCAGCTCGCCAGTCACGCCGAAGCGAAGCGATCGCTGGATGAGTCCCTGAAGGAGGTGACCGATTTTCGCACGCTGCAGTGGTCGGGGATCACGCAGGAGAAGCGACCAAATCCTCTGAGCGTCTTCGCCACCGGGCTGGAGCGGGAGATGACGCGCTCGGTGACGGTTTCCAGGTATCGCGAATCGACCGTTGGCCGCAGCAAATACGCCAACCCGCTCTTCGTCCTCTTCCCGGCACCCGATCTCATTTATATCGTCAACATCGTCGTCAGCCTGCTGGCCG
>JAQBVG010000184.1 GCA_027623655.1 Chloroflexota bacterium | reverse complement strand
CCCCGCAAAAACACGAATGAGTTCCATCTATTTGCTACTTCTTGTGAATTAGTCTCGCTGGGTTAAGGAATAGCTGGGTTTATTGAGTTGCTGAACCGAATTCGAAATGCCACGGCTACACGAACCGATATCGATAAGTTGAACTCCAGAGTTGATTATGGAAAGGATGGCAGTTGGAGCGACGCCGTCATCCTGACAACGACAAATCGGTCTGTAACCGACATCAACCGACAACGCCTCGATTCACTTGCCGGAGAAAGTCGAGAGTATTTCGCTGAGATCCGTGGAAACGTGAAAGACGCTACATATCCTGCAGATGCCGAACTGCGACTTCGAAAATCCGCAAGAGTGCTGCTTTTGCAGAACAACGGTCGTCTGTGGGCCAATGGAACTGTTGGAACAGGAATTGGATTCGGAAAACACAATGGGGAGGACGCCGTTCGTGTCGAGCTTCCTTCCGGGCCGCACTGGATCCGTCGTCATACCTGGGATGTCATCCGGTACATGCCGAATTCAAACGGCCCTGGCTTGCGAGAAGAGGTCGTCGGAACGTTTCGACAGTTCCCTTTGAAGTTGGCCTGGGCAATCACGATTCACAGAAGTCAGGGAATGACATTTGATCGTATCATTGTCGATCTGGATCGCGGCACCTTTGATCACGGTCAGTTGTATGTCGCGCTCAGCCGATCTCGGTCACTCGACGGCCTGTCATTGAAGTGCCCGGTACGACCTTCCGACCTGAAGTATCACCAGCGAGTTCGCTGTTTCGAACAGCAACGCTGAAACGTCATACAGTCGAGGTAGGGTGGGCACCGCGGGCACCGCCCACCAAAACTGAATCGGTGGGCAGTGTGTAGAGACCAGCTTCCTTCCGCACGGCGATCAAATTGAACTACTCTTTTAAGTTCACGATGCTAAAAACGACGCGCCGAAGGCACGCAGTGACCTACCGGCTCCAATCCGCACATGAACTTGACCGGCTTGTAACAGAAGGATTTGACATGAGCCCTCCTGGCTATCGCACACCAGATGCTCTAAATGAGCCGCGACTTTCGTTAGGCGATTATTCGCTGACGCTCGATCCGGCGTTCGATGCGTTTTCCCTCAGCGGATCGGCACCAGGGCCTCTGAATATACTGCCGAGGCCATTCGGGCGGCTGAGCCTCTCGCTCGGTGATTTTCGACTCCGGTTGGACAATTCCTTGCTGCGGCATCGTCAGATTCTCCCGAAAGCCATTCGGGAACTCTCGGTCGTCGAACCGCCCGCTGCCCTGGCCAAGCTTCCCCGAGGAGGCGGCGATTTCCAAGTCTTCGGACCACTGGCCAGTGAAGTGGTGATGCGACTGGTCCTTGAAGAAGGTTTGGATGGGTTGGCGACGGAGGTGAACAAGGAAGTTCTGCTCGACCAAACGCGGGACAACCGCATGTCGTTCTGGCTGGTTTACGAGAATGATGGCAACCCGCCCTTCAACCCCGGTAGCGGTTCCGATCAAGGCCCAACCGCCGGACTTTCCATGTACGTCACCTTCAATGACAAGCGTGAGGGACTCACGAAGATCGGGGTGACCGTCATTCAGATGCACACGCCACGTGGCTTCCTGGCGGGCCAAGAATTCGCTCCAGGATCGACCTACCAAACCAGCCCAGGCCCGTATTCCGGCATCGCGTCGGTCGACTTCGAAGTCACCACGCTACGGACGGATCTTGTGCAGGTTCGGATTCTGGGGCGAGCTGGTGTCGACAGCACGGAATGGGGCAAGCTGGTCCAGGACTACATCCATAAATCGGTCAGTGGAAGTCCGTTGTTTCCCTGGCCGCGAAATGGACTGCGGCCGTTTGGGGAATTGGGTGTTGCCGCACTGGTCACGCCGCGCTGGGTGCTGTCGCAGGGCGAGGTTCTCGGCGTCAACTACACCGGCAAGATTGAATTCGATGCAAAGCTGGTGACGGGCAGCCACTGGACCGAAGCCACAGCCGGGGCGCGAGTTGTGTTGCGGACGGCCACGGTGAACACACCGCTTGGACCGTTGAGTGCGGAGTATTCTCCGTTTGGTGCGTTTGTCCGTGGATTCATGCGGTACAACGACGGTCGGGAAGAAGGCCGCTTCGGAGTTGAGGGCGGAGCCAAATCCAGCTTCATGCTGAACATCGGCCGGTTTGGCGTCGGGCTGGAAGGGATCATCACCATGAGCACCGACCCAGCCTTGCAAACCGATAATGCCGTGGGCTCGCAACCGTTGCAGAGCCCGCTGGACGGCGGCCCCGCAGGCCATCACGGTCTCGGCCGCCTGCTGCTGAAATGGGATTTCTAACCGCGTTCATTTCGAAAACCGGAAGAACGAGAAGTGCGGCCCAGGCTTTCTCGGTGAAATCTGCGACGCTGGACGGGCGGCCCTTGTTGGATGGTGAAACGATTCCCATCAGGGCCACGACTTTGTGGTCACTCACATGCCGGATCGCCAGCGTCTTGCGCGCCAGCCGATATGCGGCTTCGGGCGGGGCGACCAATTTGCGGCAGTGTTGCGATCTACGGCATCAAGTCGTCGACAGCAATCTCACCAGCCATCGCGCCATCCAATGCCACTGGAATTGACTCGGCCGGTCTGTAGGTGTCGGCAACTTCGTAATGCGCACTGTCGTCTTGATGAAACGGCTGCGAGAAAACCTCGACTGTTCGGTCGACCAGGTTCACGATCCAATAAACGGGAATGCCGGCCTTTGCGTAAATGCGTTTCTTCTGTCCGCGGTCTTGAGCCAGGGATGAGTCGGAGACCTCGATGAGCAGCGAAATGTCAATCGGCCGTGGATGGGATGACGCAAAGTCACGCTCGTCGCCTCGAACGATGGCGACATCAGGTTCTGGTTCGCTGTCCGATGTTGTGAGCGGTTCTTGGGAATCCACAAACCAGCCTGACGGCGTGATCCTCTCGATGGCTCGACGAACCAGACGAGTTGCCGTGGAATGCTGCGGGTTCTTCGTCATCTTTCGAACCAACCACCCCTCGAGGAATTCGATGGGGTCGCCCGAATTGAGGATTCCGCTGTCGATCATCGCATGGTAGTCGTCAATCGACAGTCGCCAGATCGGCTCGGTGGGAATATCGGAGACTTCGATTTGTGCGATGAGTGATGTGGTCATGGGCTGAAGGTGCTGCGAGGACAAACTGGCACCCGTCTCGTCTTCTCATGGGACAAGGTGATCTTCATTCCGCCAGCATACAGTTTTGGATCGCGAGCGCCCCACGAATTCAGGACGACGACGAATTGGCAGCGATGGATTCATGGTCGCCCTG
>JAQBVG010000040.1 GCA_027623655.1 Chloroflexota bacterium | reverse complement strand
CAACTGCTTCGATCACGGGGATGACACGTGGCACCAGTCGGCACCACATCATTCGCGCAGCTCTCGAATCGACGGCGTTCCAGGTCAAGGACGTAATTGGAGCTATGGAAGGCGGACGGACCAGTTCAAGCCAGCCGCTCCGCGCCGATGGCGGCCAGAGCAATAACCCCTTCGTTATGCAGTTTCAGGCCGACATACTCGATCGTCCGGTTGAAGTGGCCGGTGTCACTGAAACGACCGCCCTTGGAGCGGCCTTTCTTGCGGGCCGGGGAATTGGACTCTGGCGCTCCGAGAACGAGATCAATTCTCTCTGGCAGGCGTCCGCCCGCTATGAGCCATCGATCAGCGAGTCGGAACGTTTGAACCTCTACGCGGGTTGGCTCGATGCCGTCCGCAGGTCAAGCTCGACCATCTAGGAGGACGCGCTTGAAAGTGCTTGTGACCGGTATTACGGGTACTACCGGCCGTCGTGTGGCCGAGTCCCTGGTCGCTCGTGGAGTCGGGGTGAGGGCACTCGTTCGAGACCTCGAGCGCGGCAAAATGGCCACACTCGGGATCGCTGTCGAACTTGTTTTAGGCGATTTCGAGCGACCGGAATCCGTCCTCAGCGCTGCCAGGGGGTGCGATGGAATGTACCTGGTTTCTGTAGACGGCCCACGGCAGATCAAAAATGAAACGACGGCCGCCAGATTGGCTTTCGAGGCCGGAATCAGGCACATCGTGAAGCTGTCTTCCAGTGACGCCGGCCAGCGACCGTACAACTGGTCGTTGGCACATCACGCAATCGAGAAATCCATCGCTGATTTGAACGTCGGTTACTCGTTTCTGCGACCCCACTACTTCATGCACAATTTTCTCTCGCTCCTGAAAGTCGATCCCGCAGGCGTTGTATCGCTTGAAGCACCAGCCGGCTCGGGAGCCATCGGCGCTGTCGACGACTTCGATATCGGCGAGTGTGCGGCTGAGCTGTTAGCAGGCAATCAGCCACTTGGAGCCCACGCACTGTTGACGGGTCCGGAAAACATCACCTTTGAGCGAGTCGCTTCGGCACTGGGCACCGCGACCAACGATAAAATCAACTACGTCGATCTCGACCCGGTGCGGTATAGCGAAACCACCGGCAAAGACAATCCCGAAAGTGCCGCAGACGTTGCAGAGGTTTACCGGGAGGTACGTGACGGGACGATGGCCGTTCAATCACACGAGGTGGAGCGGATAACAGGCAATCGACCACGGTCAATAGAGCAGTTCGCTCTCGCCAACGTCGATGCGATCAAAAGCGCAATTGCCAGCGCGCTCCGGTAAATCATGCCCACCACAAAGTCCGTTCAACTGCTACCCTTCCGCCTGCTTGGAACGTGAAATTGCCGAAAACGGGAACGAAAGCGCGGGAACGGAGGCGCGGGATATGTACGTAGGAACACAGGTTGGTGCACGGAACGATTCGGACTTTGAGCAGTGGGCGCAACTCGGCGTCGTCAATATCTGCTCCGACCCTCCCGGGAATCCACATGAATGGACCATCGATGTCCTTGCCCGACACCGTGAGAAGGTCAACTCCTACGGCATAGAGCTCGACATGGTGCAGATCCCGCTGTCGTCCACACCGCTCGATCGTTCGCAGTCACCAAATGTCATGCTCGGCAAGAGCCCGGAACGTGACCGCGAGATCGAGTCCATCCAGAACATCATCCGGATGTGCGGCGAAGTGGGTATCCCTGCGGTCAAGTACAACATGAACATCATCGGCATCCCGCGCTCCGAGCGTGAAAAAGGCCGGGGCGGCTCGTCGAACTCGACGTTCCGGTGGGCCAAGATGAACCCGGACGACCCGCCAACCATCGCCGGTGTCGTCGGCGTCGATGAAAACTGGGAGCGGATCGACTACTTCCTCGAAAGGGCCGTCCCAGCCGCCGAATCGGCCAGGGTGCGGCTTGCCTGTCACCCGCACGACCCCTTCACCCCAGATGGCTACATGGGCGTGACCCGAGTACTCGGCACGGTCGACGGAATGAAGAAATTTGTGAAGATGCACGAAAGTCCCTATCACGGTTTGAACTTCTGCCAGGGGACCGTCACGGAAATGCTCGACGATCCGGGCGAAGAAATTGCCGATGTAATCCGCTGGTTCGGCTCACGGGAAAAGATTTTCAACGTCCATTTCCGCAATATTCGCGGGCACAGGCTCGACTTCATGGAAGCGTTCCCCGATGAGGGCAGCATTGACTTCCCGCAGATCATCAAGGTCTACCAGGAGGTCGGCTACAAGTACATGCTGATGCCAGATCACGTTCCGTGGATCAGCGGTGACGATCCGCAGGGAACGGCATTCGCCTTCTGCTACGGCTATATATCCGCTCTCCTGCAGACTATTGGCGAACCCCGCAAACAACCCTGGGTGACCAAAGGTCCCGGGCGACACGAAACTGCTGCCAGGCAGGAAAGATAAAAAACGGCAGGCGACTGGCTCACCAGATTTCATCAAGCCGCTCGACGATCGGCGCAAATCGGTCACGCCCTCATCCCGAGCGAAGCCGAACTATAGCTGACGAGACACGACAACCTGTCGACTCGGCTCTGGGCCATCGCCGTCGCCGTTAATGCAGTCGATCCTGGCCTACTAGGAGCCGATTCACACAGGCGTGGTGACATCCCGCGCAACTAGCGAGAGAATTAGAAGGTTGCGATCAACAGCAATCGCAGCACAGGGCTTCCAGACCGACCCCAACGAAACCCGAACTCGGCCACCACTTTGAAAGAATCGAAAAAAGCAATGGCAAGGGAAAAGTGCGTCCTCGCTTACAGCGGGGGTATGGACTCGACAATCTCAACAGTATGGATCCAGGAGAACTACGACATGGACGTCGTAACCCTCTCTGTCGATCTGGGCGCAGGCCCCGAGCTTGTGGGGATCCGGGAACGAGCAGCCAGGGCCGGTGCAATCGAATCGCTGGTGTGGGACGTACGGGACGAATTCGTGAACGAGTATGTATTCCCTGGCCTGAAAGCCGGAGCTATGTACGAGGGCGTCTACGCACTCTCGACCGCGCTCGGTCGCCCGCTGATGGCGAAGAAACTCGTCGAAGCAGCCCGGCAGGTCGGCGCGAGTGCAGTAGCACACGGATGTACCGGCAAAGGTAATGACCAGGTCCGGTTCGACGCCGGAATCATGACGTTGGCCGCACACGGCGAACCGCTCCGCATCATTGCACCGGCCCGCGAATGGGGTATGACCCGCGACGAAGAGAAACTCTACGCCGAGAAGGCCGGACTCGAACTGCGTCAGGTCGGAAACGATCAGCGCGTCTACTCGATCGACCGCAACCTCTGGGGTCAGGCCATCGAAGGCGAGGACCTCGAAGACACATGGCAGGAGCCGCCCGAGGACGCCTATTCGTGGACAAAACCGGTTTCAGAAACTCCTGACAAGCCAGTAGAGATCTCGATCGGGTTTGAAAAGGGTATTCCGGTATCCGTGAACGGCTCGCGGAAGTCCGGCGTGGAGCTAATTGCCATTATTAACGACATGGCCGGGGAACATGGCGTGGGGCGTGTCGACCACATCGAGAATCGGCTGGTCGGAATTAAATCTCGTGAGGTCTATGAAACTCCCGCAGCGATCGTGCTTCACTCAGCACTCAGGGCACTCGAAACATCGACGATGTCTCGTGAACAGCAGCGGGTGAAGCAGAGTCTATCGACGATCTACTCCGACATGGTCTACGACGGCCGCTGGTTCACCGAGCTACGCACCAACATCGATGCGTTCATGAACAGTGCGCACGAATATTCGACGGGTGACGTGCGAGTCCGGCTTCACAGGGGCTCATGCGTGGTAGTCGGGCGTCGTTCTCCGTTTTCGCTGTACGACTTCGACCTGGCAACCTACTCGACCACTGATTCATTCGATCATGAGTCGGCAACCGGGTTTATCGACATCTACTCGCTGTCGGCCCGAACCCAGGCACGAAAGCAAACCAACTCCGAAGCTCGCTGAACAACTGAGCCACGATTACTTGGGTTCGGGATTGATTCCGTGGCGTGCGGTTATCGGGCGTCGCGAATCCAATTGATCCATTTTTTGAATGGTCGGATCGCAACGAAATCCCCAAACTTTCCCGCAAGTGGAGATAATGTTTCACGCCATGTGCGCGCATACTCTCGGGATCGCGCCCGCAGGCTTGTATTCCCATGACAGATTCAAACTCATCCGACAAAAACAACAACGACCCCGCCGCCGCAGCGCGGGGCAGTCAACTCGCGAACGACTTCACCGTTTCAGTCCACTACGACCGTCGGCTGTACCACGAAGACATCGCGGCATCGATAGCACACGCGCGAATGCTGGGCCGCCAGGGCATTGTCGAGGGTGACGACGTCGAAAAGATTGTCGACGGCCTGGGCAAAATACGAGACGAGATCGAATCAGGCGAATTCGAATGGAATCCCGACCTCGAAGACATCCACATGAACGTGGAATCGCGCCTGTACGAACTTATCGGTGACGCCGCGGGTAGGCTCCACACGGCGCGCTCACGTAACGACCAGGTCGCTACCGACACCCGCATGTGGACGCAAACCGCATGTAGTCGGGCGTTCGAGGCCGCGGTTTCGCTCCAGACGGCATTGGTCGATCTCGCCGAGCAGCACGTCGATACGATTCTTCCCGGTTACACCCATATGCAGCGTGGTCAGCCGGTGGTCCTGGCACACCACCTGATGGCCTATTTCGAAATGTTCGATCGCGACACCACGCGTTTCGCACAGGCCGCCGAATCGGCCGACGTATTGCCGCTCGGATCAGGCGCAATGGCCGGTGTTCCCTACCCGATAGACCGTGAGTGGGTGGCCGAAGAACTCGGATTCTCCGAGGTGTCTCACAACTCTATGGACGCCGTTTCGGACCGCGACTTCATAGTCGAATTCTTAGCGGCGGCATCGCTCGCAATGGCCCACCTTTCGCGTCTTGCTGAAGAACTGGTCATCTGGTCGTCGGACGAGTTCGGGTTCATCAGTATCTCGGATGAGTACACTTCCGGTTCGAGCATCATGCCGCAGAAGCGGAATCCCGACTTCGCCGAACTAATCCGTGGCAAGACCGGTCGCGTATACGGCTCGCTGATCGGCCTGCTGACCACCATCAAGGGCCTGCCACTTACCTACAACCGCGATTTGCAGGAAGACAAAGAAGGTCTGTTCGACGCCGCAGACACGGTGATCATCGCTCTCGAATCGGCTGCCGGAATGATCTCTGGAATGACCGTTAACGCCAGTCGAATGCGCCAGGCGGCTGAAAAAAGCTTCGTGCTGGCGACTGACATCGCCGACTACCTTGTCGGCAAGGGTGTGCCGTTCCGTGAGGCCTATATCGCAGTTGCCGACCTCTCGAAACAGTGCATTGCAGCGGGAATTGGTTTCGGCGAGCTGAGCCTGGCCGATTTCCGCAAGGCTTCCGATCTATTCGACGAAGGCGTGATGAAAATCACCCTCGAATCCGCTGTCGCAGCACGCAACGTGCCCGGTGGCACCGCTCCCGACCGTGTCCGCGCGGCAATCGCCGAGGCAAAACAGATGCTCGCCGAAGCTCAGTAAACCGTTTATTCAGAAGCTCATATACGTGGTCACCACTACAATTTTTGGCAATCGAAGACAATCAGCTTGCCCGGTACTTCTGGTGCCTGTCCTCCTCGAAAAACCATGCCAGCAGTCATGAACAACTCAATCATCATTGCCCACCGCGGTCTTGACGAGACCTATCCGGAAAACACCATCATCGCCTTCAGGGCCGCCCTTGAAAAAGGGATGGCTATCGAGATAGACGTACGTGGCACGTCAGACGAAGAGTTGGTAGTGCTTCACGATGACACCGTCGATCGCACTACCGACGGGTCAGGTGCAATCGCGGCGATGACACTGGCTGACCTGAAGCAACTCGACGCCGGGTCGTGGTGGGGTGCCGAGTTCGCTGAAGAACGCGTCCCGACGCTCGAAGAAACGTTCGACGCGGTAAAGCAATACGGCACCGCAGAGACCAGCCTTGTTTTGGAGATGAAAACACTCGAGCCGGGCTGCATAGGAAAAATTTGCCGCGGGCTTGCAGAGCGGGATTTGCTGGAAAAAACAGTAGGCATTGGTCTGATACACCTCTCGGTCGATGTCCGTCGCAGGTTCTACCAAGGTAACGCCAGGTTCCAGTGCGCCACGGTTGCGAATACCGCTGCTGAACTGCCGATGGCAATCGCCGACCCATACTCAACTTGGATCTACGTTCGGTACCCGATGAGTGCTGAGGACGTGAAAGCCGTCCACGAGGGTGGCAAGAAAGTCATCGCTTCCGGTCCCGGTGTAATGGATGACATCGATGGGATGGTGTCGAGCGCCGAAGCTGGAGCCGACACGATCATGTCGTATCATCCCGATGCACTGGCCGCCAGGCTTTCCAACCCGGTCGAGGTTCCCCGCGGGCGTAAACACTAGAACCGATTGGATGAGGATCGATAGCAATAGTGGCTGGCAAAATAAAAATCTCTCCGTCTCTGCTCGCCGCGGATTTTGCACACCTCGCCGACTCGATAGCCGCGGTTGAAGAAGCCGGTGCCGACGAACTGCACTTCGACGTGATGGATGGCAGTTTCGTACCGAACATCACGGTTGGCATCCCGGTCCTCGCAGCGATTCGTCCGCTCACGAAACTTCCGATCGACGTCCACATGATGGTGATCGAACCTGCCCGTTACGCTCAACAGTTCGCCGATGCGGGTGGCGATATTTTCACCATTCACGCCGAAGCCTGCACCGACCTCGAAGCTTCACTGGGCGATGCACGCGTCGCCGGAATGCAACCCGCAGTATCACTCAAACCCGACACACCGGCCTCTGCGCTGCAAACAGTGTTGCCACTAATCGAGAGAGTGCTGGTCATGACCGTCGAGCCCGGATTTGGCGGTCAGTCGTTCATGCCGGAAATGATGCCTAAGATCGTGCAGCTGGCCGATATGGCTCGCAGGGCAGGCACAACGCTCGAGATCGCAGTCGATGGCGGAATCAAGGTCGATACCGCCGGCGCTGTGATCGATGCGGGCGCAACGACACTCATTTCAGGAACGGGAGTATTCAACTACCCGGACGGCATGAGGATAGGCATCGAGGCGATCCGCAACGCCGGTTCGGGCTGAGTTCACTACCGGCAACGGCGGTATCTTCCTGTCACCGGCCGAGCAACCGAACCAGATCCAGTTCCTCAAACGAACGAACTGAAAGGTCGGGTGTATCCTCACCACCAGCGTTGACCGCGACCACGCCAATGCCGACGCAGTACATCCCAGCCGCTCTCGCCGCATTGAACCCCGATACGGAATCTTCAAACACGACGCATTCGGAAGCAGGGACTCCCAGCAGTTCGGCCGCCCTGAGGTACGGCTCGGCATTGGGCTTGAGTTCTGTGACGTCTTCCAGCGTCACGAAACAACTGAATACGTCGGCAAGCCCGGAAATCCGCAAAAAGCTGTCGGCGTAACCCCGTTCACCCGAAGTTACTAATGCGGTCCTCAACCCGGCATCGGCAACTGCGAGAACAACCTCTCTCGATCCGGGCATCATTTCGATGCCGTCGGCCACAATGCGCTCCCACTGCTTCAAATACTCGGACAACACAGCCTCGACACTGCCGAGGTTGTAGTGTTCGGCTACAAGTTGGGCACCCGGGACGACTCCCTTGCCGAACGTAACCGGGTGATCTTCTGCTAGATCATCGAAACCGAATGCGCGGACCGTTGCCAGTTCAGCCTCTCGGTGAGGTGGCCCGGTATCGACTAGCGTACCGTCCAGGTCGAAGCAGGCCGCTGCGAATCGGTGGTTTGTCACCGTACCCTCTTCTCCTTTTGCTCTGGAGGCGTCCGATGTTCGGGGTTTGAACGTACGTGAGTCCATCTCAACCAGTGTGAGACGTGTGTTACACGGACGTACTATTATCGTTCCCTTGATCCCTTTTTCCTGAGGAACGAGCATGTGAGCCAAAATAGTCTGGAAGCTGACGTTCTAAAATTGGTAAGTGACCGGGGAAGGAATGTTGGTTCACCGGGGCACATTCATGCACGTGGCTACATCGCCGAGCGTCTTGCAGGGCTAGGGCTAACTCCGTACGTTGGCGATTCTTTTATCTTGCGGTTCGGTGCGGACAATTCTCACTTCGCTAATATCGTCGGCCAAATAACTGGCTCCAGTCCGGAATTGGCGCCGATTCTTCTGGGTGCTCATTACGACACCTGCGGCGACCTCCCGGGTGCAGATGACAACGCAGCTGCCATTTCGATACTCCTTTCGGTTGGTGAGTCTCTTGCAGGAATGCAACGAGAGCGATCCGTCTTGTTGACGTTTTTCGATTCAGAGGAACCTCCGCACTTCCTCGAACCGACAATGGGATCAATCCGCTTTTTCGAGGATCAGCAAACTAGTCCGACTCATGTCGCGGTGATTCTGGATCTTGTTGGTCACGATGTTCCGGTGCCAGGGATGGAAGACCTTCTGTTCGTCGTCGGCGTAGAAAGTGACCCGGGCCTAGAGAAAGTACTCGTTCAAAGCGAACCTCCGTCAGGATTGAGAACTGTGCCGACACAAAACAGCTATGTTGGTGATCTCAGTGACCATCATATTTTCAGAAAAAACTCACTTCCCTACTTATTGCTTACTTGCGGTCACTGGGAGCACTACCATGCTTCGACCGACACTCCCGACAAGTTGAACTTCGGCAAAATGGAAGCGATCGCCGGCTACCTGACGAACCTGGTCGAGATTCTGTCGGATTCGATCTTGGAGGGCCCGTTTGAGGGTAATGAAACCCTCCCCATGGAGATTTACTTCCTGAACAAAAATATTGTTCCAGCGCTGCGAGAGAGCGGAATCGGACTCTCAATACGTACGCGAACCGACGTCGATCAGTTGGTAGCGCTGCTAATGACCCGGTTTGGACTTTAGCGAGATATCGGAATGCGTTCTCTCGAAACCCAACAAAAAACCCTTCTCATTTGAGAAGGGTTTCACACTGCGCACACTCCGGCATTTACCCTACAGAGAGAAGTGCGATGCCTTTTTTGTCGAGAGTGCGCATTTCCCTCGCGGTCAACTTGACGCGATACCGTTGACCGTCGATCACTACCCACTTGTTCTGAAGATTCGGCTTGGAAATCTTCTGGGTTGCGTTAAGGGCGTGTGATCGATTGTGACCGAACAATGGCTTCGGTCGGGGGCCGAGGCCCAGTTTTGCCCTGATCTGGTCGGAGCTTGGCATAGCGGTTAAACTCTCGAACTAATTACTGAAAGTGGGAATTCTCTATCTGAGAGGCTCGCTTACACGGGGATAACGGCGCTTCTCGAAGAAGACTCTAGCAATATAGATTAACATGCATGTCGGACTGGAACAACACAATATTGCTCGTCGGGCCACCGGTGTGACCCCATTGTTTGTTTCGCAGATCTGACCGACCAGCCAAGGACAGGGTGATTGCAGAGTTCCACGACGACTGAAGCAAGCACGAATGCAGCACTGTTGATCAAGATGATCAGGGCGGCGGTGAGTTCGGTTGAAGCAAATCGCGACACCATCAACGCCCTGAACGTTTTTCCCGTCCCGGACGGCGACACCGGCACCAACATGGTGCTCACTTTGAGGTCCGTGATCGAAGACCTGCCCGATCACCTTACGACTCCTGTCCCCGACATCACGAAAGCCATGGCCCGAGCTGCGCTCCTGGGTGCCCGTGGGAACTCTGGACTGATCCTGTCGCAATTTTTCAAAGGTCTTGCAGAAGCGGTCGGAGATAGTTCTGAGCTCAGCGGCCGCGTTTTCGCCAGCGCGCTACGCATTGCAACTAAAAATTCCTACAGGTCCGTGCCAAATCCAGTCGAAGGCACGATGCTCACCGTGTACAGAGAGTGTGCCGACGAGGCGACAAAGTCGGTTGGCCTCGACAACCCGCTCGAAACAGTCCTTGCAAACGTGGCTGCAAGATCACTCGACACAGTGAGGCGCACCCCCGAGATGCTGCCTGTACTCGCCGAGGCAGAGGTCGTCGACTCCGGCGGCTTCGGGTTCGCCGTCATGCTTGATGGGGCGCTACGAGCACTACTCGGAACTGATCCGGCGGCCAGGGTTGTCAGAGTTCCCATGCCCGGTGGCACGAAGTTCTCAGGGTCGGTGAAAACCGATTTTGTCGATGCCTCAGTAGAGATCGACTGGGGCTACTGCACGGTATTTGCCATTCAGTCGGACAAAATCGACCTAGAGAAGTTGCGTGCCCATATGGATCGAATCGGCCGGTCACCGATCGTCGACGGAACAGACGGGATTGCGAAGGTCCACGTTCATATGGAAGACCCCGGCAAAGCACTGAGCGCTGGCCTTGAGTACGGCCAAATCTCCAACATCGAAATTGCAAACATGGATCAGCAGGCTGCTGGTTGGGCCGCGGATCGTCGAAACGACTCTGCTGCCGTTCGAGTGAGGGCAGGCACCCGGCGAGTCGATCCGCCCGACATCGCCATCGTAGCCGTCGCAGCCGGTGATGGCCTGGCGAATCTAATAGTTAGCGCCGGTCTTGGGGTGACATCGATAGTGGAAGGAGGCGACACCATGAACCCGTCGGTGGCCGATCTCCTTGCCGCAGTTGAGGCCGCCCCATCCGGACGCGTGATACTGCTGCCGAACAACAAGAACGTTGTAGCCGCGGCGCAGCAGGTGCCTGAACTAACCGAAAAGGAAGTGCGGGTAGTTCCGACTCGCTCGGTACAGACCGGCGTTGCGGCTCTCCTGGCGTTCAACATGGAGTTCTCGCTCGACGAGAACGTGGAAGCGATGACCGCGGTCGCCGGTGAAGTGGGCGAAGGGCGAGTCTGCCAGGCCAGTCGAGACGTGACAATCTATGGCCACGAGATCAAGAATGGAATGACGTTCGCTATATTCGACGATGAAATCGTATCCGTCGGACGAGATCCCCTCCACGTTCTGATCAAGTTGATAGAGGGCCACTCGGAAGACGCCGAAATCATCACCGTGTATACGGGGGAATCCGTGTCACCGGATCAGGTCGCTATTACGACCGAATCGCTTGAGAACAAATTCGAGCATCTCGAGATCGAGGTCGTCTACGGCGGACAGCCACATTACGATTACCTGGTTGCAGTAGAGTAGCCTGAACCCTGATACTTTTCGGGGAGGTCGGCTGGCGTGACCAACGAGAAACGCCATATCCCGACGGATGAGATTTCAGACCCGCTGGCGACTTGCCGGTGTAGCAATGGAGCGTTTGAATGAGCATCGCAGTAGTTACCGATAGCACTTCTGACCTACCCAGGGATCTGGCCGGAAAACACGGAATAACCGTTGTCGCCCTCAACGTCCATATCGAGGACGAAACATTTCTCGATGGTGAGACGATCTCAGCAGACGAAATGTACAGGCGATTGCCAGATGCGAAGGTAATCCCCACTACGTCCGCGCCGTCCGCTGGAAAGTTTATTGAGGTCTTCGAGAAGCTCGCAAAGAGCCATGACGAAATAATTGCGTTGCATCTTTCGTCGAAGTTGAGCCTGACCTACCAATCGGCGATCAACGCAGTCGATGAGCTCGGCTCCAACGCTCCACGGATCGAGGTGATCGATACCCAGCAGGCTTCTATGGCTATGGGCTGGTCTGCCGTGCAGGTTGCAGAGGCAATCGCCGGCGGTTCTACTCTCGACGAAGCTGTAGCCCTTGCGAAGAGCGCAAGCAAACGAAGTGTATTTATCGGCATGGTCGACACCCTCGAATATCTGGTCCGAGGCGGTCGAATTGGGAAGGCACAGGGATTTGTTGGATCGCTTCTACGTGTCCGTCCAATCCTCACGGTGCGCGATGGCGAAGCTCATCCCCTTGAACGTGCGCGAAATCGAAAAAAAGGTATCGCAAGGCTCAAGGAGATGGTCACCGAGTTTGCACCGCTGGAAAAACTGGCAATCCTGTACACGACCAACCCGGATGACGCACGTGAAATAGCAAGAGACGTTGCTGGCAGCGCTCCGGATGGCGAACCGATAATCGCGCAACTTGGCCCGGTCGTCGGGAATTATCTTGGACCTGACATGCTGGGACTTGGACTCATAAGAGCCGAATCCAGTTGATGAACGGGCGTGATTCGGGACGAACACCGTCGGGCCTGGCACCTGACCAGGCCGTCGGTTCACTGCGGAATGTACTGAACCTTGAGAGAAAGCTCGAGTTTTCCGATCGCGCCGTTATGGGTGGGCTTGACCGCTTCATCGAGCACGCCGCGGGAGCGCTTTCGTGGATTCGTGATGTCGAACCGCTGGCCGGTACAAGCTATGCGGCACTTCAACCGGGCCAGCGGCATCGCTGGGCCTCAGTCGTGATGAGCAGGATTACCGGCACACCGCCTGCCTCAGACACTCCACCGCCAGCAGCGCCGAAAGCAATCGCACGCAAACCCGCTGCTGTCCGGGCATCCACCCCACGGGGACAGTACGAACTGGACACGCCGCTCGAAGAATTGAAATTCATCCACAGGGCAACGCGCGCAAAACTTGCCCGTCTCAATATCAAAACCCTGAGAGATGTCGTGTGGTTGTTCCCTAATCGCCATATCGACTATTCGAAGGTCACGAAAATTGTCGAAGTCGAGTACGGCGAATCGATGACCGTGGCCGGACGTGTGGTTCGGACCGAACGAGTCAAGATTGGCCCACCCCCCGGCGCCGCAAAAATACTGATCAATGACGGCACCGGGCTGCTGGAAGCGACTTTCTTCCGCCAGGCGTACCTCGCAGATCGGCTAAGGCGGGGCAGCGTCGTTGCATTCAGCGGCGAAATCGGTGTGTTTCAGAATCGGGCACAGATGCAGAATCCCGAATACGACGAACTACCGGCATCCGCTACATCTGGATCCCCGGATGGTGAACTGCAATTGACCCACGCCGGCAACCTCCTTCCGGTCTATCCGTCGACAGAGGGACTCGCACAGCGTTCGATCAGAACGGCAACCCGAAAATCGCTCGACGCCGGAATTCCACGACTCACCGAGTATCTGACCGACGACCTGAAACAACGCCATTCGTTCCCGGGGTTGAAGGAAGCCGTCGAGTCGATGCACTATCCAAACTCATCGGAGGCCCGGTTCCGTGCGCGTCAGAGGCTGGCTTTCGACGAGTTGTTCATGTATCAACTCGCCGCCCTGAAGAAAAAATCCGAATGGCGAAATCGACGAGACGGAATAGTCGTACCCCGCGAGAAGGGATGGCCGGTCGTCGAGTCGTTCCTTGGATCGCTCGACTTCGAACTCACCGTCGATCAACAGGAATCGCTAAACGTTTTTCTCGCCGACATGGCCAGCGGAGTGCCGATGGGTCGGCTATTGCAGGGCGAAGTAGGAAGCGGCAAGACCGTGGTTGCGCTCTCAGCGCTGCTGGCGACGAACACCGCCGGATACCAGGGCGCGCTGATGGCGCCAACTGAAGTTCTCGCCGAGCAGCATTTCCTGAGTATCTCGAGCCAGTTGAGAGCCGAGCCTTTACCGGGTGAACCGCGTGACGCCGTACGACATGCGAGCCTGCCGGGCGAGGGAAACCGGCGGATCACACTGGTGCTGCTTATCGGTAGCCTGCAGAGATCGATCAAGTCTCGGATTCAGCAGATGATCGCTGACGGCGAGGCAGATTTGATAATAGGTACACATGCATTGCTGCAGGAGCAGGTCGCGATCCCGCGGCTTGGCCTCGCGGTAGTCGATGAGCAACACCGGTTTGGAGTCGAACAACGTGGAGCTCTCACCCGGCGTACACCGAGACCGCACCTTGTCGCGATGTCGGCAACTCCGATACCCCGGACCCTCGCGCTGACCGTATACGGTGATCTCGACGTGACCACGCTGAAAATATTGCCACGAGGCCGGAGGCCAATAACTACCACCCTCGCCAGCACCCGAGCCGCCGAGACAGAGGCACACGAACTGATCCGACAGCAAGTCGTAGTCGGACGGCAGGCGTTTGTCGTCTGTCCCCTCATCGACCCGTCCGACTCGATTGAAGCAACCTCGGCAATCATGGAATACGAGCGGCTATCTGAAGGCGTATTCAAGGATCTACGTGTCGGTTTGCTCCATGGTCGAATGAAACTCCCGGAAAAACAGGAAGTCATGGACCGGATGAGGAACAACGATATCGACGTACTGGTCGCTACCCCGGTGATCGAAGTGGGCGTCGATATTCAAAACGCAACCGTCATGATGATAATGGGCGCCGATCGATTCGGACTGGCGCAACTTCATCAACTGCGAGGTCGTGTTGGCCGCGGCGAACACGAAAGCTACTGCGTGCTGGTCCCGACTACTCAGGGCGAAACACCCGGTGAGCGACTCAGTGCAGTCATCGAGCACTCCGACGGATTCGAGCTAGCAGAAGAAGACCTTCGGATACGGGGTCCCGGCGACTATATGGGCACCCGTCAGAGCGGCTGGGACGAACTGAAAGTTGCGACCATAGACGACGTGGATTTGCTACAGATCGCCCGCAGGGAAGCCTCAGACTTGTTGGCAGACGGCACGCTCGACGCTCTGAACGCCAGTTCTGCACTGGTCGCCGAGTTGGAGCGCGTAACAACGGCGCAGATCACCGAGTTCTCATAGTTGTGCCACGGCCAGGACTTTGTAACCCGGTGTGCACCACGAACGTACCGGAGCGCGCGGACCAACAACTACTAACCGTTTCATCAACAGCGTGACTAAATGAACCCTTCAAAAATTCTCGTAACTGGAATGAGTGGCCTTATCGGCGGGCTCGCAGGTCGCAGGCTGGCCGAGTCCTACGAAGTGACCGCACTCGGCAGGAGCAATGTCGAAGGGTTCCCGACCACCGTTGTCGACATTGGTGACGGCGTCGACGGTATCTTGCCCGCACTCGAAGGAGTCGGCACAGTCGTGCACATGGCGGCATCAAGGGGCAATGTCCCGCCAGAAACCCATATCAGGGCCAATATAACCGGTGTCCACAACCTGTTCGAGGCCTGCAGGCAAGCCGGTGTGAAACGGATAATTGCCGCGAGCAGCGGGGCGGTGATCGCAGGTTACGAGCAAATCGAACCCTTCAGGTCGATCGTCCACGACCCGGATTTTCTCATGCCATCGCCACGCCCCCTTATCAGCGTCGACGACCCTGTTCGTCCCCGTGGCTTTTACGCCGTATCGAAATTGTTTACAGAAAATCTCGGCCGAATGTACTCGGATCAGTACGACATGTCGATAATCTGTATCAGGATAGGCAAGGTCGAGATCAATGACGTCCCGTTGAATGCGCGTAACGCGTCTGTTTGGTGCAGCCACCGTGACATCATTCAAATCATCGAACAAGCCGTTCACGCACCCGAAGACCTGAAATTCGCAGTCGTTTTCGCCTGCTCGGACAACCCGACAAGGTACCGAGACATCGAACACGCGAATTCGGTGCTCGGCTTCGTGCCAGAGGACAGCGCTGCCGATCACGGCTACTAGGAGTAACCAATGGGTACGAGCCTGAGCGGGCCGGAACATCTACCCGAGCGTCTAAAAGACATGCACACCCCCGCTCGAGTGAGCGAGCGACTGGAAGAAGGCACGCCCAAGAGCTATCTGAAAGACATGGTTTACGGCGGAATCGACGGCACGATCACGACCTTCGCAGTCGTCTCTGGGGTCGTCGGAGCCGAACTCGCCGCCGGGATCGTGGTGATACTTGGCCTGGCAAACCTCTTCGCCGATGGTTTCTCGATGGCGATCAGTAATTTCCTTGGCACGAGGGCCGAACAACAGTTCCTCGAGAAAATAAAGATTGAGGAACGAGAAGAAATTCGTCTGATCCCCGAAGGCGAAAGGGAAGAGATCAGGCAGATATACGCCAAAAAAGGGTTCGAAGGTGAACTGCTGGAGCAGGTCGTCGAAATTATTACCTCTGACGAAGACGTCTGGGTCGACACCATGATCCAGCAGGAGCACGGCATGCTGCTTGAGGGTCCGGTAGCAGGTCGCGCCGCGTGGTTCACCTTTGTCGCATTTCTGACCGCCGGAATTGTTCCGGTCTTTCCATTCATCCTCGACCTGGTCATCGAAGGAGGGATCCCGGTCCCCTTCGTCTGGAGCTCAATCGCCACTGCGGTGACATTCTTCGCAATCGGCGTGTTCAAGGCCCGGGTGGTCAACGGGAGTGGCATCAGGGCAGGGATCGAGACCGTTGCGGTCGGTGGAACGGCAGCTGCACTTGCATACGGCATCGGTTGGATGTTGCGGGGCGTTGCCGACGGCATCTAGAGAAATGCTCGCTCAGTGATTGACTGGAGTGAACCGACCGCATAGCCTTTGGTTCAATTGAATCAAGCGTCCCCGGTGTTCGACAAGGATCGATTTCCGTTCTGCGTCGGGTGAAAAGGGAAGGCGGTGAAAATCCGCTGCGGTAGCGCCACTGTTACCGGTTCAGGTGTGGAAAATTCCAATGGCCATCTGTTTAGAACGGCCAGGAAAGTCCACACCACAGACATGCGATTGTCGGACCGGAAGCCAGGAGACCTGCCAGGGACGTTGAGCACGATAACTCCTCGCCAACAGGGGTTGCTCAAACGCAAAAACCGAACAGAACGGTTTTGCCGATAGCATCCCCGAGTCGTTAAAGATCGGGGATTTTTTGTGCTCACCTCAAGATCACGCTGCGAAAACAGGAACAAACACCTTGCCGAAAAATCCCCCGACCGACTACAGGCCCAATCCAAATCTAAAACGTGTTCGCAAGGGGCTGGTGATCATCAACACGGGCAATGGCAAAGGCAAGAGCACAGCCGGGTTCGGAATGATGCTGCGAGCCTGGGGCCGTGGGATGAATACGATGGCTGTGCAGTTCATCAAGAGCGAAAAGTCGAAGTACGGCGAACAAATGGCGGCCGAAAAGCTTGGCATCGAGATAATCCCGTCCGGCAGAGGGTTCAGCTGGACTTCCAAAGATCTTTCTGAGGACGAAGCGAAGGCGCAGCACGGTTGGGAGATCGCCAAAGAAAAGATCAACTCGGGCGAATATGCCGTGATCCTGCTCGACGAGATCACTTACCCGGTGATGTGGGGATGGATTGACGTGGATGAAGTTATCGAGGTCATCCGCAATAAACCGGCGATGCTCCACCTGATCATCACCGGCCGAGACGCAGATCCCAAACTCATCGAGATTGCGGATCTCGTCACCGAGATGAAAGAGATCAAGCACCCCTACGCCGACCAGGGGATCCCGGCGCAAAAAGGGGTCGAGTTTTGAGAACCCGACCGTCATCAACCACAACTGACAGAGATTCCTCACGTTTCGCGCCTGGCCGCTTCGATATCGAACCTGTAAGCGAAAGCCACATCGGTGCGGCGCGCCAGAGACAGGCAACACTGACCAAGCCTGCCCGCAGCCTTGGACGGCTCGAAGACATTGCCTGCCAGATCGCCGGGATACAGTGCAAATCCGCTCCGAAAATCGAGCACAAGTGGGTCGTCGTCGCAGCAGGCGATCACGGTGTCGTCGCAGAAGACATTTCCGCCTTTCCGCAGACCGTAACTGCACAAATGGTCGCAAACTTCCTGAACGAGGGTGCCGCAGTAAGTGTGTTGGCCCGCCAGGTGAACGCAAAGGTGAAGATTGTCGATGCCGGGGTCGCCAATCCGATACCCGGAGATGTCTCGCGGCTGATCGATCTGAAACTCGCCGACGGCACTGCGAATTTCACGCTCGGACCGGCAATGACCAGAGATCACGCAATCGAAATCGTCAGCCGTGGAATCGACCTGGCGTCTGAGCTTGCAAACGAAGGTGCCGACCTTGTGGCAGTCGGCGAAATGGGTATAGGGAACACCACCTCAGCCTCAGCCATCACGTCGGTTATGCTCGATGCGCCGCCGAAAACAGTAACCGGTCACGGCACCGGGATCGACGAAGTCGCCCGACTCAGAAAAGCCTTTATTGTACAGAAGGCGATATCGATAAACAACCCGGATCCCGATGATCCCATCGACGTTCTTTCCAGAGTCGGCGGATACGAGATCGGCCTCCTCGTTGGCGTGATCCTTGGCTCCGCGCGGGAGAAGATCGCGGTGGTAATCGACGGATTCATATCGACTTCGGCGGCACTACTGGCTGCAGCAATATCACCCGCGGCCACGCAGTACATGATCGCCTCTCACAGGTCGGTCGAACCGGGTCACATTCTGGCTCTGGAACATCTGGGACTGAAACCGGCAATCGATCTCGACATGCGACTCGGAGAAGCCAGCGGAGCTGTGCTTGCAATGCCGATCATCGAATCCGCAGTGAGGTTGCACAACGAGATGGTCACGTTCGAGGAGGCCCAAATATCCGGTGGAAACAGGACATCTGGCGGAGTCACGACCTCCGCTGAAGCCCCCTCGATTGGTACGACGCCCCACTCGGACCCAACCGCATCGCTAAACAGCGTGGTACCGCCAGGCCACCCCGCATCGGCCCGTCGTTGAGGGCGTTCTTCGATGCAGTCACACTGCTCACGATCGTTCCGGTTCCGTTCAGGAAATCGGACCCAGTCGCGTCAGGCCCGGCCAGGTCGGCTCCGCTATTCTTTCCGATCGTGGGTATGGGCGTTGGCCTTGCAGTGGCGGGAGCATTCACAATCGCTGACCTGTTCCTGCCGATTCAACTTGCGGCGGCGCTATCGCTTGCCGCCGGTACGATATTGACCGGTGCAATCCATATCGATGGACTGGCCGACTTCGCCGATGGCGTATTCGGTGGACGAAACGCCCAGGATCGACTGCGAATCATGAAGCTTCCCGATGTCGGAGCCTTCGGTGTAGCAGCCGTCGGGCTGATCGTGTTGATCGACTGGGCCGCCATTTCCTCGATGGCCACTGCGAACATCTGGGTTATATTTGCAGTAGTCGGGTTGATGTCCCGAACGGCACCGCTGGTAGTCATGGCGACTACCTCATACGTGTCACCGGGCGGACTGGGTCGGAGTTACTCAACGCTCTCGAGGTCCAAACTTCTCAGCGCGATACTCGTTGCGCTTGCAGTTGCTTTCGTGGCCGGTGGATGGCTTGCGCTGGCAGCAGGGCTTGCGGGCCTCGCCGCGGCATTCGTCGTTGGGTTAGTGGCAAACAGACGACTTGGCGGCGCTACGGGCGACATCTACGGGGCCGCCGTTGAAGTGACCTACGCAGTTTGCCTGGTCGCCGCAGCCGCTATTCTCGATGCCGGCGACAAGTTCGAGCCGCTCTGGCATGGTCTATAGCGCGGACGACCGGGTGAGAAACACGACAGATTGAGGTACGACCGTTGGGCCGACTACTACTCATAAGGCACTGCGAAACGGACGCCAATACCTCGGATGTGATCGCGAGTCGGCACGACTGGCCCCTCTCCGCCCGTGGAATGGTTCAAAGGGACCTGCTGGGTGAGTTCCTGAAATCGAGCTTCGAGATCGATCGCGTCGTGGCGAGCGATCGAACACGATGCCTCCAGACCGCCGAAGTCATTGACGCCCCATTGACCGAGACCTCCCTTTTACGCGAACTCGACTTCGGCGACTGGGAGGGCCAGAGATGGCCTGATATTCGCACGAAATACCCGGAAGAGTCCGCACGCCTGATGCGGTCCGATCCAGGGTTTGCCCCGCCCGGCGGTGAGTCCGTCGCAAGCGTCTATGCGCGGATTGCCCGGACTATCGAGGAATTCCAATTGCGGAGCACGACCGAAAACGTTGCCGTGGTCGCACATGGCGGAACGTTGAGAGGGATGATTTCCAGTATCTTGAACTGGCCAACCATTAATGACGAGGCAATCGTGATATTCGTTGGAAGCGTGTCATCTATCAGGACCGGCGGCGATATTCCAGGGCTTGATTTACTGAACTACCACCAGCACCTTGCACCTTCGTATGAAGACCCTCCACGGAGAGTCATCTGATGGGGGCAATTCACCTGATCACCGGGGGCGTGAAATCGGGTAAAAGCCGGTTCGCGCTCGAACTGGCAAACGAACGAGCAGCCGGGTCGCCAGTACGCTGCATCGCCACCGCCCGACGAGACACAGGTGACGACTCGCTGGACCGCCGAATCGACAAACACGTTTCCGAGCGACCTGCTACATGGACCCTATTCGAACCGCCCACGGGTGTGATCGAAGCGCTAAATACGGCAGGCAGTGAAGCGATCGCAATTCTCGACTGTGTGACGCTATGGATCGGCGATCTGTTGTCTGAACCCGAATACGACTACGAACGAGGAATAGCGGACCGCGTGTCCGAATTGATCGAGGTGCTGCAGGCAGCCGAGCGTCCAACACTCGTCATCACCAACGAAGTCGGCTCCGGAATAGCACCACCAACCGTAATCGGCAACGACTTCGCCGACGAGCTGGGCAGCGCCAACCGCCTGATTGCTGACGCCGCCGACCGCGTGACGCTGCTGGTCGCCGGGCAACCACTCCGTATCAAGTGAACACCGTCGCTGTGCCGCCCACGGCCCGCCCGGGGTCGCCACCCACAGCTCGCCCGGGTTCCCCGGTCGTAGCGATTGCTAAAACGCGTGATATCTTCCGCATACATTTACCTCTTTGCACGGAAAAACCCCATCGGAGTTATGAATGACAGGTTCAAAAAACATCCTGATAACGGGTATGAGCGGATTAATCGGCGGGATTGTCGGGCGTCACTTAGCTTCCCGCGGGCACGTAATAAGGGCGCTCAACCGGCAGCCGGTCGAGGGCTTCGAGTGTGTCCGGGCCGACATCACCGACTACGACGCGATACGCCCCGCCTTCGATGACATCGACACCGTCGTTCACCTCGCCGCATACCTTGGACCAGACGATCAGTCGCAGCTTGACATCAACATCGCCGGTACATACAACGTGTTCAGGGCATCCGGGGAGGCCGGCGTAAAGCGTGTTGTGTTCGGATCCTCGGGTGCGATCCAGATGGCCATGGAAAAGTACGAACCCATCAAGTCCATGGTCGAGGCTCGCCTGAATGACATCCCGGGTTCTGTCAGAACTCAGCGCTCACCATAAATTCCGGCCGACCTAAATACATGATCAACCTCTGTAATT
>JAQBVG010000039.1 GCA_027623655.1 Chloroflexota bacterium | reverse complement strand
GCCCTGACCCACCTGTTAGGATCACCGTGATAAAGCCAGTGTTGCAACGACCCCTTGAACCTGAGCAGTGCCAGTGCATCTGCGCCAAGAGCGTCAATCACGCAGCCGATCTGATCTACTGTCATGCCTGACTCTTCAAACGCCGCGTCGTCGAATGCGCCACACTCGACCATGAGCGGGAAGAGATCACCGACCGCAGTCATATCGACTACGCCAGTGGAAAATACACCCATCAGATCGCCAAGTCCGGTTGGGCCGACGCCGTTCACGACACACTCAAGGGCATCGATGCCGCCCATTTCGCCAAAGCCGTACGTGGCGCTGCTGGCAGAGAGAGCTGCCCGTTCTTTTTCGTTCAGACAAAAGACACCCTTCAGGAGGCTGATGATTGAATCTACTTCCGGCTCAGCCGAGAACAGGAATGCGGCGGATATCCCACTGGTTTGCTCGCCGATGCATGTGATCGTGTCGTCGCTTAGCTCGACACCTTCGCGGAGGAGCTGGCCGACGAATACGCTTTCAACCGTTTCGTCGCTGAAACAGAGATCGACCGCCTCGGCTTCGGCTCGCGTGATCGGAGGCGTGCCAGTCGCGCTATCAATGATGGCTAATGCCCGTTCCTCGCCGCCCACTTCTTTCGAGAAGCAGAACCTCTCAGATGAGGGCAGGGCCGCAAAAAAACCAACGGGATTGATCGACGGGTCGATAGTAATCGGCTTTAGCGGTGTTGGTGTCGGTTCCGGAGTGGCAGTCGGTATGGGTGTTGCAGTGGGCGGAACGGGAGTCGCAGTTGGGGTCGCGCTCGTACAGGCGACGGCAACTGCAAGCAGGACTGCCAGCACAGAGAAGATTACTGATTTTTGTCGAAACATCACGGCGGACCTCCACCTCGATCATGCTCCTTCACGGAACTTCACATCGAGGCTTATCGATTCCCATCGCACTGGATACTATTTTAGGTTCCAACAATTACCGGTGTGTTTCGAGAATCGTGCCCTTTAGGACTACGTGTTTACCGTCAATCGAGCGTCTGGCCCCCCGGGCATCCTGGTTTCCTGGCAATAGCAGAACTGGATCACTTTGCCTGTGTGTCGATTCAACCCTGATCACCCATGAAGACCCAGCAACTCTCGTCTGAACAGACTCAGTGCGCCCATCGCTGCACGTTGCCGGTCCGGTCCGCCCCTTCCAGCTGATCGCACATGGCGAACACGCTCCCCGTTTGGACCCGAGACTACGATGTATGTTTCACCTCGTCCAAGGTTCTCGGTCCTCTGATCGCCCTCCTCGGTACCATGTACGGCGATCCCATGTGTGGCCCCTGAAATTTTCCTGATAGCGCGCGCCAGTGCCGCAGCTCGTTCGGCGCCGTTCGCAAACGGAGGAGTCTCACCACCTGAGCGGGCGAGTTTTTCGAGCGCATCGTTGGAGTTCACGATAGCGCTCTGGATCGATGATGAACCTGCCGCGTTCTGAATTGCCGTTGCGACCGAACCTCCACTGAGATCCTCGCACGTTGCTACCGTTGCCCCGTTCTCGGCTACGAGTGCGCCGACGACCGATTCGATCGTTTCGTGATCCACTGCAAAAATGTTGTCGCCAAGCAACTCTCGGACTTTCACATCGACGAGATCTATTAGTGCATTCGCCTCTTCAATGCTCTGTGCCAGTGCTGCAATTCTCACATCGACCTGTCCCGGGTGAGCAAGCACGCCAACAGTTGGGTTTTTGGATTCAGCGATCAGGTGGCCAATGCGATCGTCGACAGCGCTCTCACCGATATCGGCCACCTTCAACACCCGGTAATGGATCATCTGCGTTAGTCCGAATTTCTTACGCAGGTAGGGGATAACTTCGTTCTCAACCAACCATTTCATTTCGAACGGCACACCCGGGAGACTGATTGTTACCCCGCGGTCGGTTTCCACGATGAAAGCCGGTGCCGTTCCGTTCGGATTTTTTACGACAATTGCGCCACTCGGGATCTGGGCCTGTCGTTCGTTGTTCTTCGTCAAGATGAAGCCGCGTTTTTGAAACCGCTCCCGTAGATCGACCAGCGATTCAGGATCGGTTACCACCTCACGACCCGTCACCTTCGCGATGGCCTCGCGAGTCAAGTCGTCCTGTGTAGGCCCGATTCCACCACCGGTGATCACAACGTCCGATCTATCCAGTGCCCGGTCCAGGGTCTCTACCATCCGGTCCATGTTGTCGCCAACAGTCGATTTGTAGAACAGGTTCACTCCTGCAGCGGCCAACTGTTGTGCGAGCCAAGACGCGTTGGTGTCGACAATTTGACCGAGAAGTAGTTCCGAGCCGATAGAAACGATTTCTGCGTTCATTGAATTTTTCGAGTCCTGCTCATTCGAGGGATGGCTGTTGCGTTGTCGAAGGGACCATACGACCCCAACTGGCTCAACGTAGAACCGAAATTGTGCCCGGTCAATAAGAGAGATAGCCAGGAACTGGCAAAACCGTGTGCGATGGTGCTTGACATGTTTAGAACAAATGTTCGATACTAGAACAGTCGTTCTAAACAGGCCCGGATTCTACGAAGAGGTCGAGATGAATCAGACGCACGGTGCGACTGTCACACAGGAAGCAAGCCCGATTTCGGGGGACCCCGGTTCCTCGCTATTGATGTATCGGGATGAGTCTCTGCGATCGATTCGATTGCCTGACGGTGATCTGAACGCGGCGTGGACGACCATCGTCCGGAGTGTTGCCGACCGGGCCGGTGTTGCCGGTGATTCTGATCTCACCAACGGTAATAACTCACCGGGTTTCACTATCACTGTGGATCTCGCGGAAGACGAGAGTGCCCGAGAGTTTTCAACACGATTGAGGATGCTCATCCTGTTCATGAACCGAGATCGGGATTCCGTCTCTGCGACGGTATCCCCGTCTTTTCAGGATGACACCTACCCGGCAATGCTGGCGCTGGTCAACGCGTTTCATCGTTCTGGTGCCGACGACGACTGGCTGCCGGACGGACCGCGCACCATTCGGGTAGGCAACGCCAGGCACCTGTTTGTAAGTGTGGACATGCCTGTTGCGGATCGGAGTCCATCACCTGACACGCTGCTTGAGGTCGTGTCAGCACACCGGATCGATGCTTCCTGGTACGACCGACTTGTGCGACCCCGCGCTTCTGCTCACGGATTGACGACGGTGATGTTCGGTGTCCCCGATCTTACCGGCTCGACAGTGGCCAATTCGATCTTCAAACAGGAACGTGCGAGAAACCTGTCAGGCCGGTCTGGTGGAGTCCACTTTTCACGCCAGTTGGACTGGATGGCTTCTGCGGCCGTCTAGGTTTGGTTATTTTCTGATATTTGGAGGCTCGCACTATGGTTATGACACCCGATGCTCCGACACTGACGACGCTTGCTCCGGTCAGGTCCGATACGCTGCCCGAAAATACCCGTTACAAAGACGATGGCTGCGATGTTTCCGATACCTGCCTCAACTGTCCGCTTCCGCTATGCAAATACGACGACCCCGGATGGCTCCAGCGCGAGAGTCGTAGAACACGCGACGACGAAATTTTCCAGCTACGGGAAGAAAGAGTCCCGGTGGCTGAGATTTCACGACGATTCGGCATAAGCACGCGTACCGTTCACCGCATTGTGCAGCGCGGTGGGGCTACACCTATCTCAATGGCAGAAGAAGATGATGGCCCGCTGATTTCGCTGAGCGAGCTGGCCAGCCGTTCTCTGTTTCGAGAACGGGCCCGGTTGCCTGAAATGGTTCTTGGTGAACGATCCCGGTTCATTGCGAACTAGCCATGCCAGATCACTTTGCGAGACAGGGATCCGCACTGGCAGCGAGTTGAGCACCGACAGATAACGCGACGTCTCATCGTTACACTATCGAGATGAACGCAGGCTCCCCGATTCCTGAGCGTCCGCAACTGAGGCCAATCGAAGTAAGTCGCATTTCTCACCAGGGAAGCGACTTCTTCTTGTTAAAAGACCCGCGACGACTCAGTGAGCAGTCGCTTATGGTCCCGACACCGCTGGGGCCGTATCTTCAGAACATTGATGGGTCGAAAACGACTGACGAGATCATCGACGCTGCCCTTCGTATCGGAGCAACGCCCGTCCCTCGCGAGACCCTGGTGGAACTGGTCATCCGTTTGGACGAGGTTCTACTGCTCAGCAACGGCGCGTATGCCGATGAGATGCGAAGAAGATTGCTCGGATATCGGAGCGCCCCGTCACGGCCTCCGGCCCTTGCCGACAGAGCTTATCCACGCAACCCTGACGATCTTCGGGCCTATCTGAATGGCTTTGCATTCCCGTACATGGAGAACGACTCCAGTACTGGCGATCATTTGGCCGGGTCAGCAAGCGCCAGGCAGTTCGACGGTGAGTTACGCGCGATTGTCTTTCCACACATCGACTTCGAGCGCGGTGGAGACACATACGCAATGATCTGGGAGCAAGTAAAGGCCGATATTCAAGATGTCGAGTTGTTCGTCGTTTTCGGTACCGAAAACAATGGCGACGGGCCAAGACTTACGCTGACCCGTCAGAACTACTCGACGCCGATGGGAGAACTGGAAACAGACACAGAACTTGTCGACTCGATCGCAGGCATCCTTTTGGGCGACAGTTCAATCTCAGATCACCCGTTCGCCGATGAACTAAATCACGCAAGTGAACACTCGATCGAACTGGCTGCCGTATGGCTCCACAGGGCTTTCGACGGCCCCCGCTCCAGGCCGCGTATTCTGCCGGTGCTATGCGGATCTCTCGGCAGGACGTTGATCGATGGAGCGCCAGGCCCTGACGACCACCCGGAGATCGCCGCTTCCATCGAATACTTGAGACAGGTGGCAACTCGGCGCAGGACTGTATTTGTGGCTGCTGCCGATCTCGCGCACGTGGGACCTGCATTCGGCGATCCCAATCCAGTGACTGGCGATGACCGGCTGCGCGTTCAATCAGAAGACGAACAACTGCTTACCGCGATCGCGAAGGGAGATCAGCACAAGTTTCTTGATCAGGTGAAAATCAGCGCAGATGCCAATAAAATCTGCGGGTTGGCCCCGATATTCATGGCACTCTGGGCCGCAAATGCCCGAAACGGTGTTTGGAGCGGTTACCAGCAGTGCCAGGCCGACGAGGAAGACACCTCATTCGTTTCGATAGCTGGCGCAGCGCTGTACGGCTGATCGGAATAGTTCAGCGAACCACCGACCAATTCACCCTTAGCAAATCACTCCGGTCGTTGGACGGATCAACATCAGGCCTCACCTGTCTTTGCGTCTTCGCCCAGTATTCGGCTCAGGAAACCTCGTATCGTCGACATCTCTTCTTTACGCAAGTGCCTCAAGAAGTGCTCCTGGACATCGGCCAGGGTGTCTGGAGTGGCAGCTGCCAGGGCGTCCTCACCTATTTTCGTAAGAACGATGTAAGAGGTGCGCCTGTCTTTCCGCGAGGCACGACGAACGACAAGCCCCTCTTTTGCCATACGGTCGATCAGACGCGTCACACCGCCACCGGCCCCGTCCACCAGGAGTCGCTCATTCAACCTCGAGTGGGTCATGCGCTTCCTGTCTGCGAGTGAAAGTTGCACGAGTACATCCAGCCATCTCAACGAGATGCCGTGAGCGTTCTGAATCTCGGCCCCCAGCGTCCTCATCAACGCTGCGTGCGCCCTTAGAAACATCTTCCATATTTTTACTTCATCGGTGTTCAGCGGATCGTCCATACATGAAGGTTACAATATCCCTTTATATGACAATAGTTGACATGACATATATAAACGGTTTAGAGTCCTGCCTGGCGTGAAAAGTAATACGGATCGCGGACTGCATTGACGACACTGTCGAGGACGTTGACATGAACGTATCTACCACTGGCACTGGAAAAAAATTCCTGATCGTGGGGGCAACGGGGCAGTCGGCCGGTGTGATCATCCCCACCCTTCTTGAGCGTGGGGAGACTGTTCGATGCCTGGTGAGGAACGAGTCCAAGGCGCGGGCACTCCGAGACTCCGGTGTTGATGTCGTTATCGGGGATCTCGACCACGAAGCGACCCTGGTGCCCGCATTTGAGGGCATCGATACGGTATTTCTGGTAACCGCCGTAGGTCCCAATGCCGAACGACAGGGCAAGAACGGAGTCCGAGCCGCGGCAAGTGCTGGAGTTGGCCACGTGGTTAGATACTCGGCGATCAAGTTCTCCGATCGGGCAAATTTGCGGTCGGCCAGGATAGATGCTGCGATCGAAGCGGAACTGGAATCGTCCGGAATGAACATCACCTACATTCATAGCCAGTCGTATATGCAGAACCTGATGATGCAAGTACCGACGATACAGTCGGACTCAGCAATGTATGTGCCCTACGGCGAAGGCAAGGTCGGAGTTATGGATCTTCGGGACCTTGGAGAGGTCGTCATCGAGGTCCTGACATCTGAAGGTCACGTCGGGAAGAACTACTCGATCACCGGGCCACGTGCCATTTCCATGCACGAAGTCGCTGAAGCCATCTCGAATGCTATCGGCAAGAAGGTTGCTTACGTAGATGCCCCGCCGGAGGCAGTCGAAAAGTCGTTACTTTCGTTTGGCATGGATCCGTGGATCGTAGACGAATACCTGAGGTATTTCGATGCGTTCAAGAACAACCTTGCAAATATCGTTACCAACGACTACCGAAAACTTATGGGTCGTGAACCACGGAGTATCGACGATTTTTCACGAGACTATTCTTCGGTGTTCAGCGCTACCGGGTAGGCCTGTGCTCGAAAGGTGCGCGCTCTGTCCACCATGCGCCGCATCGCACTCGCGGTATTTTGGGTTCCGCTGACTGACACCCACGCCAGTGCGCCACCGGAGCAAGCGAGACTATTCGCCTGTCGCTTGCCCGATCTGGATCTGTTAGTTGCCCACTTCGCCTGTCGCCTGATACCGGGCACGTTCGACGATGTTCATGGCGCGATCGGCAACTCTCTCGACGTTGTGGGCGACCCACATCAGATAGGTGGCTCGTTCGGCGTTGTCGGGGTTGCTCTTCACGAGCGCCATCAGGTCGGCCTGGACCTTTGCGTAGAGATCATCGACCGCATCATCGTCTTTCTCCAGCGAGACATTTAGCGCCCGGACCGAGCTGGCATCCCGGCTGATGAAGGCTTCCAGCGCCCGTTTCAGCATGTTCACGGCCATGTCACCCATCCGTGGGATGTCGATCAACTCCTTGAGCGGTGGCTGATTCCCCATGGTGATGCTGATTTTGGCAATTCCTTCAGCATAGTCGCCTATTCGCTCGAGCTCGCTGGCAACTTGAAGAGAGGCGATAATCCGGCGAAGATCACCCGCCATGGGAGCTTGACGACGGATTAGCTCGATGCAGGATTTCTCGATCTCCACCTCGGCCTCGTCAACGCTGTCGTCCTCATCGATTACGCGCCGGGAGCGCGCGAGATCACGATTCTTGAGGGCTGTGAGTGCGTTAAATATCGCCTTTTCTACAAGCCCACTCATGAGGATCAACTCGGCTTCCAGCCGACCCAGGTCTCGATCGAATTCCTGTCGACCTTTTGAAATGATGTTTCGGCGCTCCTTCATAATCGCAATAGTTTACGCTGTTGGCGCTAACCGATACGTCCGGTTACATAAGCCTCGGTCCGCGCGTCCTTCGGATTTCCAAAGACCTGATCGTTGGTTCCGTACTCGATGAGGCGCCCGACTCGTTCTTCCCCTGCCATCATTACGGCGGCGTAGTCGGAAATTCGTGTGGCCTGCTGCATGTTGTGGGTGACGATAACGATCGTGACCTCACTGGAAAGTTCCTGGATCAGTTGCTCGATCGCCTGGGTTGAGATCGGGTCCAGGGCCGACGCGGGCTCGTCCATCAAAACCACCTCGGGATTTACGGCCAACGCACGCGCTATACAGATCCGCTGCTGCTGGCCGCCCGAGACGCTCAGTCCGCTATCTCCCAACCTGTCTTTCACTTCGTCCCAAACCGCGGCGCGCCGGAGTGAGTTTTCGACGACTGCGTCGAGATCGTCCGTCATTCCATTTATTTTCGGGCCGAAAGCGACGTTTTCGTAGATGCTTTTCGGAAAGGGATTTGGCCGCTGGAACACCATTCCGATGCGGAACCTGATCTCGGTCGGGTCAACGGCCGGGGCATAGATGTCTTGACCGGCAAAATTTACAGAACCGCGAACAGTGGCGCTGGAGATAAGGTCGTTCATCCTGTTGAAACATCGAAGCAGGGTGCTCTTACCGCAACCGGAAGGTCCAATCAGGGATACAACGCTGTTTTTCGGTATCTGAATCGCGACGTTGCTGATGGCCATTTTCGTTCCGTAAGACACCGACAAATCTCGGGCTTCGAGAATTGGTTCGATGTCATCGAACGTCATGATATTCTCTGCCGAACCAGCCTGCGAAAGCAGATCGGTATCGTTCAGGGCCATTGGCTACTCCGCCTGGTGCTAAGCGCTGGAACCGAACGGTAGTTTCGGCTCTGCTGACCGCTAAAGAATAGACGCACAACGTTAACGGAACAAAATATTTCGGGGAATCTGACCCGGGATTGCCAGGATCGGCAGCATGGGGTCATGGCTCGATCGCAACCGCCGCAGTCGCCCAACCGAACTTTGCACCACGCATCCCGCGACCCGTTTCTGGCGAGTAAAACTCACGAAACTCGCTGAATGCAGCCTCTTTCGAACGTTCAGCGATAGTTCGTGCCTCGTCCGCATAGCCGTGATACTTGAGGCCGCGTGCCAGGAGCCAGTTCAAGTTCATGCATATCGGTCCACGCCAGATCATCTTTTCGCCCTCAGCGTCGTATGCTGGGTCCGAGGCTGCGACACTCGGGACTGGGAACGGTCGCCAGAAGTGTTCGGGCGCCGTTATATACCGCTCGATTACACTGGCGATTCGATCACGGGGTGCATCCCGGAGTATCACCGGGAATATGGCCCCTATCGAAAGCGTCGTGTCCGGCGTTTGGCCGGCCCCCGTCAGATATACATAGTGACCGCGTTCGGCATCCCAACAACGGTCGTTGAGCGCAGCCGTGGTCTTGTGTGCCTGAGCCTTCGCCTCAGTCGCGGCCCCGTCATCGCCGGCGATGTCGTGCAGTCGAGCCAACGTTGTCCAGGCGTCACCGTAGACGGTATTCATAAAGGGATCGATTACGATGAACCGATCTCGCTTCCGCAGGGTCTGGTAGTCGAAGCCGTTGCCACACAGTGCGTTATACCAGTCGAGTTTCCTGTTGACCCAGAGAATGCGGGAGCGACCCGGATTCGACAGACCCAGCTCTCGATCGAATGAGGGGTTGTTGTCGGTTCCGGCCTCGTACGGCGAGACGATTCCGATTAGACCAGATTGATCAGGGTCCCGCTCACGGCTTAGCCAATCGTAATATGCCCGGACTTTTGGAAGAAAACTCTTGAGTAACCGGGAATCTTTCGTTTGCGACCACAACTCCTCGAGTGCCTGCGCAAGTACCGGCGGTTGAATCATCCCGGTTGTACGCCTCCGCCATTCACACGGCCGACTCTGTCCATACATTGCGCTCACGAACGCCCCGCGCCTGCCCCAGTAGGTGACATGGCCGATAAATCCGTCGCTTCGCTGCGGAATCAACAGCGAATTCAACTCCGCCACGGCCATAGCCGGGCTCAAACGTGCGAGGGCAATTATGTGAAAACACGAATCCCAGAACCATTGCCACTGGTATCGGCCCGCGGATGGAATCGAGTATTCGTAGTTGACGCGATAAAAGGGGTCGTAGCCCGTGCGTCGATTCTCAACGAGACGCGCGAGTGCTTTTTCTTCGAGTGTCCCCCCGGCGTCCGGCACAAATTTTGTTACTTTTTTTTTCATCCACAGGATCGAGTTTAGGCAGAGGTTGGCCCAATGTCATGCGCCGAATTCTGCCCTCCGTTGCTAAACTGGATGTTTAGCCAGTAATTTCCGCCCCAATGACCACTTTTTCATCCTCCAGTTCTGCTCCCACCGAGTCGGCTACGCAGGCCGCCGCCGAAGGGACTCAAGCGCTCCCTTCCATTTTCGATCTCTCCCGCAGCGATCTTGTTTCAGTTGTGGAAGAAATGGGCGAAAAACGATTCCGGGCCGACCAGGTCTGGCGCTGGTTGTACTTCGATGCTGCCGAGAGCTTCGATCAAATGTCGACTCTCAGCAAGACGTTTCGGAACACGCTGAGCGAGACGTTTTCTATGGCGCCGTTGACCGAAGCGATGTCCCTGACATCGAAAGATGGCTCAACCAGCAAATGGCTGTTTCGGTTGCAAGATGGCGAGTTGATCGAAACAGTTCTCATGCGCTACGAGACTGATGGCCATCGCCGGAACCGGAAAACTGCCTGCATTTCGACCCAGGCCGGGTGCGCGCTCGGATGCACTTTCTGTGCGACGGGTCAGCAGGGGTTCAGGCGAAATCTTAGTGTCGGTGAGATCGTGGCTCAGGTTGTTGCGGTACAGCGTGTCGCAATCGCCGAAGATGAAGCCGACATCGGGACCGGCAAGCGAACGAAGGGCGAGCTTCAGGGCGTGACGAACGTAGTGTTCATGGGCATGGGTGAACCTCTGGTCAACTATAAGAACACAGTTGGAGCTATTCGTGTACTCAACGATGGGCAGGGCCTAAACATTGGCGCTCGGCACATCACGGTTTCTACTGTAGGTCTTATCCCTGAGATCCTGAAACTTGCGGACGAGGATTTACAGATCAACCTGGCAATTTCTCTGCACGCACCCGACAACCAGACCCGGTCGCAAACCATGCCGATCAATAAGCGCTATCCGGTGGAAGAGTTGGTTCGAGCGTGCCACACCTACGCTGACAAGACAAAGCGCCGGATATTCTTCGAATATGTGTTGCTCAAAGGGCAGAACGACTCGATCGAGCAAGCACAGAAGCTAGGGAGACTGTTGAACGGCTTACATTGCCATGTGAACTTGATTCCCGTGAACCCCACCTCGGGCGGCGTGTATGAGCGCCCGGAAATGTCTTTGGCCAAGATCTTCCAGGGTGGACTGAAGCAGTACGGAATTCCTTCGACCGTCCGGATGGAAAAAGGGATCGATATTAACGCCGGCTGTGGCCAGCTCCGTGCCCGAGTGATCGACAACATTTCCTCGTAGTTAGCTCGCGACGCCAACGAACATTCTCAATCGTCTGTAGAATTCTGCCGCGTTCCGGCGTCCCGATGCGGGTTCGCCAAATTTCGACATGGAGAGTCTGCATGGCGGGTTCAGTTTGGCCTGAGGTTTACAGGAAGCTTGGAGTTGCTCCAGTTATCAACGCCCAGAGTTGGGTAACTGCGCTCGGCGGCTCCATCATGCGCCCCGAAGTGCTCAGGGCCATGGAAGAAGCTGCCAATGCGTTTGTTGATATCAAATTACTCAATCGCGCTGCCGGAGAAGTTGTCGCCCGTACATGCGAGGCGGAGCAGGGATTGATCACCGCCGGTTGCTCGGCTGCACAGGTACTGATGGTCGCCGCATGCATGACCGGTCAGAGCGAAGCGAATGTCGAGCAGTTGCCCGACACAACCGGGATGAAAAACGAAGTCGTTCTCTTCAAAGGGCAACGAAATCGCTACGACAAGGCGTTCGTTACCGCGGGCGCAAGGCTGGTCGAGTACGGCTCGATCGACTCGGTCACACCCGAAGAACTGGATGCCGCGATTAACGAAAACACGGCATGCGTCGCGTTCGTCATTGCCCCTTTCTTGCCGCAGGGAATTGGTCTGGAAGAAACCGTGCGTGTTGCTCATGCACGGGGCGTTCCGGTAATTGTCGATGCTGCTGCGGAAGTGCCGCCCAGGGCCAATCTTTCGAAATTCCACAGGATTGGCGCCGACATGGTGGCTTTCAGCGGTGGTAAGGGAATCGGTGGTCCACAGTCGACAGGGCTTCTGGCAGGGAAGGCAGATCTCATTGAGGCCGCGGTCATGAACTCGCTGAACCTCGATTCGTCTCATGCCGCAATTGGCCGACCAATGAAGGTTTCCAAAGAAAATATCGTCGGACTGGTCACAGCAATACAACTGTTCACAGACTCCGATGAGGCAGCTGAGTGGCAGGGCTGGCAGTCAAAGGCAAAATACCTCGCCGACCGTCTGAAGGGTATACAGGGCGTACGAATTGCGATCGAAGATGATCCGTCTCAGCGGCAGGGCCCCCAACCGGTGTTGCGATTTGACGACAACTACGATGGACCGACGATCGCGGAAATCGTGACGCAGTTGAAGGCCGGCGATCCAGCGATTTACGTCGGCGGAGGCGGGAGTCGGGCTGAAATAAATCTCGTCATGGTCAACGTGCAGGATGGCGAAGAAATCGTCATTGCCGACCGGTTAGAAGACATACTGCGCGGCGAGTAATCGAGCAACAGCCCGTTTATGTGAATCTTCCATCCAGGTCGCGACTACTTAACGGCCAACAGCTCAACACCGCGCAAAACACAACCGGCATTCCTCCATGTTGAAGATGGGAATGCCGGTTGATTCGGTCGCCACTCGACTCAGATCTGTCCTAGTGGCGCTCGACCGGGAGGCCTTCCAACAATCCGGCGTCATGCATTGAGTTCCACTGGTCGAGGAACGTCTTGTTCCACTCGTCTGTAAGGTGACTCTGCATCATGTCTCTGAATACTGGCCAGAAGACGATTATCCCGTCGGCACCGTCACGTAGAGCCGCATCAGCGGTGGCGACCGACCTGACCAGGGCAGCGGTGATGAATGGTCTTTCCAGCCAACCGTCGAACATCTCCCTGCAGTCGCGGATCAACTTTGTTGGATCGCCGCCAACGTCTTTGAACGGCTCGCAGAACGGCAACACGTGAGTCACCCCGGCCGCCGCGACTGCAGCAGCCTGTGGGAGAGTGAACACTGTCGTGCAGAACGTCGGCACCCCGATCTTCTTCAATTCAGAAAATGCCCCAAGGGCGTGCGGCGAGGCAGGGATCTTCAAGATAATCTGATCCGACATTCTGGTGAATACTTCACCAACGTCCAGAAGTTCTTGTGTCGAGTGACCGTCGATCTCTATCACGACGGGTTTGTCGGTGATATCGAGGTACCGTCTGGTCACTTCGGTGATCTGCCCGTACTTCTTGACCATGTCATTTAGCACGACAGTATTCGTGACAATTCCCGCGGCACCCCGGTCCAACCATTCAGGCAGGTCTGCGGGATCGCCCGCAAGCCAGATCGCTGGGCCCCTCCCGGTTGCCCGTGCACTCTCAGCAGTCCCGAATAGGGGTTCAGTCACACCTGGTGATATTCCGTTCTTGGTTGCCACAGTCTTGCTCCGTCACGTCTCAAAGCCCGAACGATTTCTGCCAGCTCAAGCGGCAGTCGATGGGCAAAGTGTAACGCCTGATTCACCTGAGGCGCGTTAATCGACCCGACTGTTCCGGATCGGTTGAAACCGCACAGAGATAGATCAGGCTCGAACAGTCACCTATTTTGCGGCGGGTGGAATAACCAGGACTGGACGATGAGCCGACCGAACCGTCTTGTCGGTAACACTGCCTACCACCCATCGCTTGATGCCACCAGCCCCGCGAGTTGCCATCACGATGATCGTGCCGTCAGCCGCGGCCGCCTCTTCCACGATCTGGATCGAGGGGTTGCCAACCCTCACGGAGGATCGAGCAGTCACCCCGGCGGATTCCGCATTTTCCACGAACTGCTGCAGATAGTCCGCCATCTTCTTTTCCAGCAACTCAGTATCCAACTGCTCAGCGTAGTGGACAGGTCCATATCCGACACCGCCCATGTCGATTCCATAGACCGGAACTCGGACTACACCGGTGAAGATGATCTCTGCCCCGGTGGCCGTGGCAATCGCATTGGCCGGCGCCACCGCCATTTCGGACAGGCTTGAGCCATCCAGTGGCACGACAATGTGTCGCAAGTACCCACTTCCAACCTTTTCATCGTCTTCGATGTCTTCTGGCTGGAGTATCAGCAACGGTGTTGAGGTCGAGTGCAAAACTCGATCGGTAACACTACCGAGGATACCTCGGGCCAGGGCGGATTCTCTTCGAGTCGACATCGCGATTAGATCGACACCCAGGAGGCTGGCCTCCGCAACTATTGATTCGGCTGGGCTGCCGGGAACGACCCGTACATGGATGTTGACGCCAGTTGATTTCAGCCCCGCGACTTCAGATTCAAGATCGGACTTTACCTTTTTCACTACTTTGTCGATGACATCGCTCGGCTGCTGGACCTCCGAGCCGATGCGTGCCGGGCGCGTGGTGGCGTCAACGATTTCGATATCTTCAGGGTCAACGACAGATAAGAGTGTGAGCTCAGATCCCATCGACCGGGCGAGCCCGAGCGCCCAACGGACGATCGTCCGCGACTCGTCAGAGCTATCTACCGGCACAAGAATTTTTTTGAACATTGCAATCCCTTCACGGGTAACCGTTCCGCACATGCTTTGTGGATGAATCGAGCCGACAGCGGGAGCCAACACAGACCCAGTTGCGGAATCCCCTGTTCGCCAGCCGGTCCCAGCCCTTGGAACACCACAATTGTCGTTGCTAAGCGTGAGGATAAATGGAGCGTTTGGCGCTCAAATATGAGATACCCGTGACGTTATCCAAAATCGCCCTCGAAGCGTCGGTAATTGTAAATTGAATTAACAGGATCAACCACTTACGCCATGCCCGAACAGTTGCGGTGAAGAAGTACAAGACCGGAATCTTCCCTCATGCCTGAACTCCGACTCACTGCGCTTGATATCTTCACAACGGTGTCATTGCCACAGACCGAAGTTCGAGTATTCTCAAGCAACCCGGCTATGCCGCAATTCACTTCGGTGGAGAGTTCAGCGATCGGTGACAATTCGAGAAGGTCTGGAGGCAAAATTCTGTGACCAGCCCGTTACAGTTCGACATATCCTACGGATCTAAAAAGCTCACTGCGATTCTGCCTTCAGGAGAGATCCTGGGGACGCCGGACGTTCGTGAGGCGACCGCTCTTGAAGATCGAGACCTCGCGATCCGTGAGGCGATCGAAAATCCGATCGGGCTGGATAAGAATATTTTCCAGATTGTCCGCCCCGGTGAAACAGTCGCTATCGTGGTCCCAGATTCGTTCAGGACCACACGTATCGAGCAGGTCCTGCCTGTCCTGGTTGACGGTCTGCTGGCGGCAGGCATCGCCGCAAAAGACCTTGTATTTGTGTACGCCACCGGCACCCACCGCGGTCCGACTCCTGATGAAGAGCGGCGTATTCTTGGCAGTGATATTTACGAGCGATTCAAGGATCGTGCGTTCACCCACGACCCCCGCGACGAGGAGAACCTGGTGTACGCAGGCACAACGAGTCGCGGGACGAGAGTTCACATCAACCGACGCGTGCACGAAGCCGACCGGATCATCGCTACAGGCGCTGTAGTGTTGCACTATTTTGGCGGTTTCGGCGGTGGTAGAAAATCGATCGTTCCGGGTGTCGCTTCGATCAGTACGATCGCCAGCAATCATTCCATGAACCTTCATCCAACCGAGGACGAAATCGATCCTGCAGTGCGTATCGGAGGCCTTGACGGAAATCCGGTTGCAGAAGACATGCTAGAGGCCACGCGGCTTACTCACGTGGACTACATCGTGAACACGGTACTCAACAGGAACAGTGAGATTGCTGCCGTGTACGCGGGAGAATTGGATTCTGCTCACCGAGCGGCAACGGAATTTGCAAGCGGGTTGTTCGCTGTCGATATCGATCAGGTGGCCGATCTTGTGATCGCCAGTTCGCCTTCGACTCAAAACTTTGTCCAGACCCACAAAGCGCTATTCAACGCCTATCAGGCTGTAAAACCCGATGGTCGGATCATTTTGCTTGCGCCGTGCCCGGAGGGCATCGGTGGTGAGCAGTTCGCAAAATGGCTCCGCCTTGGTAGCCGGGAGGCGATCATTGCCGGACTCCGGAAAGAGAGCGAGATAAACGGTCAGACAGCCCTCTCGACCATTCAGAAAGCACCGATAACGTACATTGTGACCGAGATGAGCGATGACGAAATCGCAATGCTCGGTGCGAAGCGAGCCGTGTCGCTCGACGATGCAATTGCCAGGGCCATGACGGACCTTGCAGCGAACGGGCGTAAAGAACCAACTTGCTACATCATGCCATCGGCGGCATATACGGTTCCGTTTCCGAAACTAATGGTCGGGGTGTAGTTGCGCCAACTCCGGCTTGGTCGGTGCCCGATCAGTTGGTCAGACCGGGCAGAGCGTCGGCCAGAATCTCTACGACGTGGCGCGATTCGCGCTCGGTATTGAACCCGATTTGCTCCCGGCACGAAACTCCTGAAGTCGCGATCTCTTCGTCACCTGCCGCTCCCCGTATCGCCGGGAACAGCCTGTCTTCACCGGCTGCCGTTGCCACGGCCAGGTGTTTTTTTTCATAGCCGAACGAACCGGCCATTCCGCAGCACCCTGCTGAAATCTCGGATGCCTCGTAAGCCGGTGGCATGTTGAGCGCAGTGACCGATGCCGATGTTCCGGTGAGTGCTCGCTGGTGGCAGTGACCAAAAAACTTGATCTTCTTTTGAAGTTGCGACCATTCGATCTGTTGACCACCGTCGGTTGCGGTCTCGACCAACAACTGCTCAACGGTGACCACCGCCGCGGTGACGTCCTTGACTCTGACATCATCGCCAAGCAGGTCAGGCCAGTCGTCGGTAATTGCCGAAACGCAACTTGCTTCGCAGCCAACGATCCTGATCCCGCGTTGAACGTAGGGGTGGAGGAGCTCGACGTTGTGGCGAGCGTTTTCAGCCGCCTGGTCCAGCAGACCCTTGGAGATCATCGGTCGTCCGCAGCATTTGCGATCTTTGAGCACCGCGACTTCGAAACCCAGGGCTTCAAGAAGGCGGGTCGCCGATATGCCGATGCTCGGGTGGTTGAAGTTCATAAACGTGTCGTGGAATAGAACGATCTGCCCCCGCGTCGCCGATACCCCAGCTGACGGTTTCCTGCCGTCAAACCACTTCTCGAACGTTTTACGAACCACTTTTGGTGTGGGCCGAGATCGATCGAAACCGGCGATTTTTTCAAGCAGAAAACGCACCGGGAACGACCGGGTCGTGGCATTCGCCAGCGGCGCCAGGGGTGCTGCCAGCGAGTTCATTCGGTGGATATCAGCGACTAATCGTGCACCCAGCGGTACACGGCGGGTCTTGTAGTACTGGTAGAGAAATTCGTATTTGATCTTGGCCATGTCGACGTTGGACGGACATTCGGCCTTACACGATTTGCACCCGACGCACAGATCGAGCACTTCCATCAAACGTTTCGACCCAAAATTCTCCAGCGGAAACTTGCCAGACAGGGCGAAACGGAGGGCATTGGCCCGCCCGCGTGTCGAATGCTCCTCTTCACGTGTAGCCATGTAAGACGGGCACATCGCCCCGGCATTCACTTTTCGACAGGCGCCGACGCCGTTGCACATCTCGACTGCACCGACCAGTCCGTTTTCCTTGCCGAAATCGAGGTATGTGGTGACTGCAAGTGCCCTGTACTTTTCGCCGTAGCGGAGATTGTCTTTGATATCTGGCGTATCAAAAATCTTGCCGGGATTCATAATCCCCGTTGGATCGAAAGCCTTTTTCACATCCCTGAACGCCTGGGTCAATTCTGTCCCCAGCGTTTTCTCGGTAAAGAACCCCCTGACTATCCCGTCGCCGTGCTCACCGGAAAATGCACCACCGAACTCGACGACCAGATCAGCGATGTCGTTGGCTATCGCTTCGAGTTTTTCAGCTCCCTCAGTCGTCTTGATGTTGATGAGCGGACGAATGTGCAGGCAACCGACGCTGGCATGTCCGTAGTATCCGGCTTTGGTACCGTGGCTCTTCACGATCTCGTCGAACCGCTTAACATATTCAGGAAGTTTTTCGGGCGATACCGCGGTATCTTCAACGAACGGTAAGGGCTTGGCCGGGCCATCGACATTCATCAGCAGGCCCAGGCTGGCCCGGCGGAACTCCGCCACCAGGTTCTGTTCGGCACTCGAATAGAGTTTCGTGGTCGCGTACCCGTGTTTCCTGCGGGTAAGATTTTCGACCATCCTGTCGAGCCGCGCCTTGATCTCATCAAGATCGTCACCACTGAACTCGACAACCAGGATGTCGGTGGGATCGCCCTGCAAGAATCTCGACGAGTACGAGAAACCGAGCGACCGCCGAGCTTCCGCGATAATCATTTCACCCACGTGTTCGACAGCAGCTGGTGACTCTTCGAGGATTGCGACCGTTCCGGCCATCGCGTCGATCAGGTTGCTGAAATGAACTATTCCCAGGACCCTGTGTTTCGGGATCGGCACCAGGTTCAGTTTTGCCGCTGTGACCGCCGCCAGGGTTCCTTCTGAACCAACCATGATTTGCGTCAAATTGAAAGATGCTGGGTCCTGTGTGCGGTCGATGTTATATCCGCCAACTCGCCTCAGAATTTTCGGAAATCTCGCCTCCGCTGCACCGGCTGCCCGGGCCGAGATTTCCAGAACGCCGCGGTATATGTCCCCTTCGAGACCGCTGAGCGCGAGCCGAGATTTGAGTGATTCCGAGTTCCTCAGCCCGAACACCGTCTGGGAACCGTCGGAAAGCGTGACATCCATCTCGAGTACGTGATCAACGGTCTTACCATAGATGATCGAATGGGCTCCGCACGAGTTGTTGCCCATGGCGCCACCGACGTTCGCCCGGCTGGAGGTACTGGGGTCGGGTGTGAACATTAACCCGGACGGCACAAGCCGTCGGTTGAGCTCGTCGATCGTAATTCCAGGTTGTGTTCGAACCCACCGCTCTTCGCGATTGATCTCGATCACATCGTGCATGTACTTGGAGAAATCGATCACGACGGAATGGTTGACCGTTTGACCCGAAAGGCCTGTTCCTCCACCCCTTGGCAGGACCGACACGCCGTTTTTACCGGCGATTTCAAGAACCGCCTGGACATCAGCTGAATTACGGGGAATCACTACTCCGATCGGTTCCATCTGGTAGATGGAAGCGTCGGTCGAGTACATGTTCCTGCTGATGGCGTCGAAGCGTACTTCACCATCTACGGCGGCTCTCAGATCGGCTTCAAGATCTGCAGTCGATGAGTTAGTTCCAGCCCTCGATTCGACAACCATCGCTAACTTTTTGGCTCCGCGTTGGCCATCTCGCGATGAAGATCTTTTTCCTCATCGCGGTCGGGCAGGATTGCCGAAAGCAGGACACTGCCCAGGAGGATTCCGATGATGATCCCGAGCGACAGGTAGATGTCCCCCAGTTCGCTGAAAACATGGAAATCGTGGAATGCTTCCTCGACGATCATTTTCAGACCCACGAAGCCGAGGATCATCGCAAGGCCGTATTGCAGGTAACGGAACAATTTGACCAAACCTACCAGCAGGAAGAAAAGTGGCCTCATTCCCAGAACGGCCATTGCATTCGACGACCACACGATGAACGGGTCGTCAGTGATCCCGAAAACTGTCGGTATCGAATCAATGGCGAACACAACGTCAGTTGTCCCCAGGACCAGCACTACCAGAAAGAATGGCGTGACAGCCCTGACGCCGTTTACTCGAGTGAAAAACTTGGTGCCATCGTAATTGTCGCTGACCGCCATGAAACGCCTGAACAACCTGACCGTGATGTTCTTACTGGGATCGACTTCATGTTCACCGGCAAACGCAAGTTTGTATGCGGTATAGATCAGGAATGCGCCAAGAATAAAGAGGAACCACGAGAATGCGGTAATTACCGCTACCCCGATGGCGATGAACACCGCCCTTGCGAGCAGAGCTCCAACAATCCCGAACAGTAAACCCTTCGCCTGGTATTGAGTTGGCAGGTTGAAGTAGCCAAAGATGACGATAAACACGAACAGGTTGTCGATACTCAGGGCACGTTCGGCCACATAGCCAGTTATGAACTCGATACCCTGTCGATTGCTCCCTTCGAGGAACACCCAGACGCCAACTGCGACGGCAACCAGTGTCCAGAATATGGTGAGCCATGCCGCCTCTCTCATTCCGACTACATGAGCTCTGCGACTCAGAATCAGAAGGTCGAGGACAAGCAGTAGTACGAGGACGGTGTTAAAAATCAACCAGTGGTTGAACGTTTCGATCAACGCGGATTTACCTTTCTGCGTTTCTTTCTAGCTGACCGGAGAGGTCAAACGAGCACGCAAATCTCACACCTGAGTGTTCACTGAACAATACCGATGCGTCGCTGGATCGCAAGGACCGCAGAAAGGCTATCGTATCGGGCTGATATATCGCTAGGAAGTTGTGACGATCTTGTAGACCTGTTGGCCACGTGGCGTCTTGACCTTGACTTCATCACCCAGCTTGCGCCCAAGTACGGCTGATCCGACCGGCGATACGATCGAAATCTTGCCGGTCAGTGGGTTCGCCTCGTTTGGCTCGACGAGCTGGTACTTTACGACTTTGTCTGATGTCACCTCATTGAGCTCAATCTTGGAGCCAATGTGGACTCGGGTCGAATCCTGCTGTTTGGCGTCGATGATGACCGCGACTTTCAGCGTCGCTTCGATCTCGCGTATCTTGCCGATAGCCATGCCCTGCGCCTCGCGGGCGGCTTCGAGTGGGGCGTTCTCACGCACGTCGCCGTCTGCGGCAGCCTTCTGAATGTCATCGACTATCCGTACGCGCTCATCGTGCAGCTGTGCGAGTTGCTTCGTCATTTCGTTGTAGCCACTCTGGGTCAGCCGAACGCTCCGCGTGGGGCTCAAAACTGTCGATGCTTTGCTCGCCGAGGTGCGCGACTTCCGAAGGCGAAGGTGCTGCGCGAGGTTGACCTCGATATGTCCCTTTTTCTTGAGAAACGCAAGGAACAGTTTTACTGCACTGAGCCGTTCCGTTGCGTCACGAGTGGCAGTGCGCGCACCGAATACCTCGTTGTACTCACCAATTTCGGAAGGAATGATCGTGTCGATGGTTCGCTTACCACCGATCCAGCGAACGAACTTGGCGATTTCAGGCTGGGCGGCCTTCTTGGCGTCCTGTGGCAACTGTCTTACGTACGTCTGAAAAGCTTCGTTTAGCGAGAGCGCTAAACCACTATCCTGGTCTTCCTGAATCTGTTCCGGTGCTTCAGACGTTGTTGCCATGTTATGCCTTACTCCGTGAGACCCAGATTTCACTGTTTCCCACTCTTAAAATTCAGGAGGACAATCCCTTAATGATAGTTAGACTGATTCGCGACCGTCAAATAAACAGACGGGCAAATCGTTTGACACTCAGTTTGCCCGAACTTAAAATCAGTGTTTACACACCCGCCAGATATATTCAGGCATATTCG
>JAQBVG010000183.1 GCA_027623655.1 Chloroflexota bacterium | reverse complement strand
CATGCATCTCCGCCGGGCCCGGTGCCGGCATGCGATGCATCGGGAGGAAAGGTTGGACAGGACGATTATGGGCAGGACGATTGGGGTGCGGGTATTAGTCAGGTCCTGTGTGATACGAAATCCCTCGGCGACCCGCAGTGCGGGTGCGGCTTCGCTGGCAGCCCGACGCGCGGTCCCCAGCAGAATCGTCCTGCCAGTAGTCGTCCTGTCAGAAGTCAGAATGCGGCAGATACGAGAAGCAAATGCGAGAGATACAACGAGATGGCCCGGAGCTCGCAGAGAATGTCTGCACAGGACGATTGCTGACAGGGCAATGGATGAGGGAGAGATGACTTTGGCGATTATGGCGACTGGCTATTTGGGAAGAATTGTCCTGCCAGTCGGGTGTCTGTCATAGTATGTTGCGTCATGTCCACGCTCTCGATCAGCATTTGCATGCCCACATATAATGGGTCTTCGTGTATCGCCGAGACGATTGACGGCCTGCTCAAGCAGTCGTTTGCGGACTTCGAGCTGATCGCGGTCGACGATGTCTCGACAGACAACACCCCCGAGATCATCCAGTCGTTCAACGATTCCCGAATCCGCTTCGTTCAGAACGAGAAGAACGTCGGATACGGCCACAACCTCGAGCGCTGCCGGGCCCTGGCGCAGAACGACATCGTCGTGCCGATGGGGCAGGACGACATCGTTGCCTCCGATATGCTGCAACGGATACACGACGCCTTCGCCGACAATCCGACCGTCGGTTGCCTGACGCGCGCCTACTACTGGTTTCACGGCACCCACGACCAGGCCGTGCGCGCCAAGCCGCCGGTCGATGCGAGCGGCGATGTTATCCTTCGGCTGCTCGAGGCGCCGCGTGAGCAGGTCTACCGCGCTTTCTCATCGATGGATCAGCTCTCCGGACTCGCGATGCGGCGTAAGTGGATGACGACGCCGGTGCATCCCCACATCTTCACCGCGCATATCCACCCCATGGCCGCCATTTGGAAAGTGCACGACCTGATGTGCATTCACGACAACATGATCGCCGTCCGCATCGAGAACAGCCAGGCCCGCCACGTCTCCTCGATCTACAATCCGTCCCCCATGTGGACCTGGGCGCAGATGTTCGAAACGCGCTTCCCCGAACCGGAGTACGACGCCTTGCGGGCCGATTGCATCCGCGATTTCGTCGCCCGCAACTACGTCGGCCTCGTCCAGATCCGCAACTTCGGTCGCTACTCCTGGCTCCTGCGCGAGATCGGCTACCTGGTAAAGTACCGACCCATGAACCTCCTGCACCCCGCCTTCTGGTTCTACTCCCTGGGTTGCATGGTGATGCCTCCGGCATTGCTCGTAGGAATGGTGGACTGGTACAAGAGGCATATGTTGTCCCGGCTTCTCGCGGATATCGACGTGGTTCAGCCCGCAGGTTAGACTGGGGCCTGTATGAGTGAGACATCCGAACTCCTGGTCGTTATTCCGACGTACAACGAAGCGACCAATATCGAGCTGATGCTTGAGACGCTCCTCGGGTTCGACGCGGAGTTCGATATTCTAGTCGTTGATGATCAGTCTCCCGATGGTACGGCCGATGTCGTGCGAGCGAAGTTCGGCGATATTGAGCGAGTGACGTTGCTGGTGCGTAACGAGTCCCCGGGTCGAGGAAAAGCCGCAGTCACGGCGTACGAGTATTTCTGTAAGCAGGACTACGGATACATGTGCGAGCTGGACGCTGACTTCCAGGAGGATCCGCGCGATGTCCTCACTTTGCTTGACGAAGCACGAGAACGTGACTGCCACATCTTGATAGGGTCGCGCTACGTTGGAGAGGGGGGCTTTACGAGTCACAAGAAATGGGTCAGCCTTCTCGCCATGTTCTCACTGAAGGCGCTCTTTCGCACTAAGATCAGGGACCTTACCTGCACCTTTCATCTCTTGCGGCGGGACGTCTTCGAGCACGTGCGCTACGACTCTCTTCGCGCTGAGGGTTTTTTCTTCGCGTCCGAGCTGCATTTGCTTGCCGAGCGTGCAGGGCTGAGAGTAGAAGAGACGCCATATTTCTTCCCTGAACGAAGGGACGGAACATCAAAGATCGACATAGGTCAGGTCGTGCGGTTCGCACGAGAAGCTCTCAGATTCTGTTTTCGAGGGAGGACGACATGAGTGACCAGATCAAAGTCAACCTTGCGTGCGGAAAGCGCAACATTCCCGGATTCGTTCATATCGATTCCGATGCTTATGACCATCTAGACTATCAGAGCGATATGGGTGCGCTTCCGTTCTTTGAGGACGACGCCGTGGACCTGATCTATTGCTGTCATGCATTCAACTATCTCGATGATGATGACGCCTCGGTGGCTCTCAGGGAGTGGCTCCGGGTTTTGAAGCCCGGAGGATGCCTGAGGCTTGCCGTACCAGACATTGAAGCCTGTATGCGGGCGTATCTTTTCTCTCGCGACCTCACACAGATCAAGCGCCTAACGACAGGGTACTATAAGGGGAAGGGCGGCGTGATCTGGCATCGCGCGATATACGACGAGGCAACTCTCTCAGGCGTTCTTCGCGCGAATGGGTTTACCGATGTTGCACGATACGACTGGAGGTCCACCGAGCATGCGGAATACGACGACTATTCCCAGGCCTATCTTCCTCACATGGACAAGGAGAACGGGCTCCTCGTCAGCTTGAACATGCAGGGGTTCAAGCCGCGAGCGTGATGCGCTCGGAACGTCGGAGTGGGGGCTTGCGGCTGACCACTCAGACAATCGTCGGCGTCGGCAGGGGGACGATGAACCGGCCCCGATAGCCCTTCTCTCGGAGTTTCGGAATCAGCTCATCCGCGATGTGCCACGAGAGCAGCAGTGCGTACTCGGGTTGATTCTCGAAGAGAAGCGCTTCTTCCACGACGGGGATCAGCGTGCCTGGCAGGTACATCCCGATTTTCTGGGATCCCTTGATCTCCACAACGTAGTCGATAATGCCGTCGTCAAGCCCGGTGTAGTTTATCAAGGTGCTGCCACGGGAGGGGGCACCGACGGCGTAGATGCGTGCGTTCTCGGCCTTGAGATCCTTGATCAGCGAGAGCAGTTCGAGCTTTGAGCGGATGACTCGATCGCGAAAGGTTGTCAGTGCATCCTTCTCCAAGATCGTTTTCCGCTCGGCCGTAAGGGTTTCCGCCACGCTGGACTGGATTTCGAACTTGCCCTTGCGGGCGGCATAGACCCGAATCGAGCCCCCGTGCGACGGGATATCCTTGGCGTGAAACACTTCGAGACCGTGTCGGGCAAGAAGGTTCTGGAGGCTGTGCAGAGAGTAGTATCGCAGATGCTCGTGATAGATTGTGTCGTACTGAAGGGTTGCGACGAG
>JAQBVG010000182.1 GCA_027623655.1 Chloroflexota bacterium | reverse complement strand
GGCCTCAAGGCTGTAAACAACGTTCGTGGGAAGTACAGCTAGATGAGCGCAGAGAGTGGTCTACGAAGATCAGGAAGCGTGACGACTAGGTGAGGGCTGGACCGCAAAGACTCCTTGTCGAGTCAAATAAATCCCCGAAAAAAGGCCTCTTCTACGGCTGGTACGTCGTTGCCGCACTGTTCTTTGCCACCTTCGTTGCGGTTGGATCACGCCAGGGATTCGGAATTTTTGTCGAAGCCTGGGAGAAAGACTGGGGTGTATCAACTGCGACCATTTCGATAGCTGCCGCCACGGGGTGGCTGGTAAACGGAATTTCGCAACCTTTTGTCGGCCGGTTAACCGACGTCTATGGCGGTCGACCGGTGGTTGTGCTGTCATTGCTCGTGATGGGAATCGCCACGCTCGGAGTAGCGACGATCTCGAACGTTTACGGCTTGATCGCCCTGTACGGATTCGTTATCTCGTTCGCATCCGGTGGCATTTCACCTGCAACAACCGGCGTGATAGTTGCACGGTGGTTTGAGAAAAAACGTGGAATTGCGATGGCGCTGCTGATCGCAGGTGGTTCGGTCGGTGGGATGATCGTCGTGCCATTTCTGGGATTCGTGATGATCGAGTTTGGCTGGCGGTTTGCATGGTTGCTGGCAGGGGGCCTCGCTCTTGGACTCGGGATCCCCCTGCTGCTGTTGGTAGTCCGAAGCAGCCCAGAGGATATGGACCTCGAGGTCGACGGCGGGGCGAAACCTGAATCTGACACTCCCGAAATCACCGTACGGCCGGTCGGTCCCAGTTTCGTTACTCAGTGGCGTCAATCGCTCGGGACGAAGCCCATCTGGCAGCTTTCAGCCGCGTATTTTGTTTGCGGGATAACGACCGCCTCTATTTCCGTACATTTCGTTCGCTGGGCCATCAGCGAAGATATTTCTACCGGTACGGCCGCACTGGCCTTTGGGGTGCTCAGCGGAATCAACGCGGCTGGAGTCGTAGTGATTGGGCTTTTGTCTGACCGCTTTCAGAGAAAGAACCTGCTCGGCATCGTGTACCTGATCAGGGGCGTGGCATTTGTTTCGCTGATCGTCCTGCCAGGTTCGTCTGCGATGTGGGCATTTGCCGTCATCGGCGGGGCATCGTGGCTGGCGACCGTGCCACTGACGGCGTCACTGACCGCCGACGTGTACGGTGTTCGGAATATGGGCACGTTATTTGGCCTGGCCAATATGGCTCACCAGCTGGGCGGCGCGGCCGCGGTCCTGCTGTTCGGTTGGGCCTTCACGACCTGGGGTTCGTACAACATCCCGTTCGGAGTCGGTGCCGCGACTCTTTTCGTAGCGGGAATCGTTGCACTGACAATCCGAGAGAAAAATCATTCGATTCGGTACGTCCAGGTTTCACCAGGTGGCGCGATGAACTCTGAGCTGGTACCCGCACCGCAGGTCGACGTGTGAGATGGCCGATCCGCTGGCAGCGCTTCTGCACCATTCGGAACCGATCGACCCAACATTGTGGGAGTGGTTGAGCGCAAAGATCGACGATGTAGCCGGGCTTTCTCCGGGAGTCATGATCTTGATCCTGGGGGTGTTGATCGTTGTATTTCCGTTAATAGTGATGATCATGGTCGTCCGAAAACAGCGAGCAGGACGAGATAAGCACGATTGACCGGCCCGGTTGGCGGTTGCGATCTCTTACCAACTCCTCCCGCCCCGTCCGCCTCTCATAAGTAAGGGAGTTCGATGGGATTAGTCCGGGCGAAATGGCAATACTCAGTCAAACAGGTCGGACATGCGATCGAGGATTAGATCCAGTTCCTCGTAGTCGAGCTTATCCAGTGCTTTATTTGCCGGGTTCCGGGTCAAAGGCGTCTTGATGATCCCGCGGCGCCAGTAAGCCGCCTTGTAGGCGTTCGCCCCAAACATGAACTCGAAGTTCAGCGACGGAATCATGTGCTCCCAGATGCCGCGGGCTTCGTCAGTAACAATCTGCAAGCCCTGGTCGTCGATGCCGCCCTTTTCAAGGGCATCCCAGAGTTTTACGTGTGCATCAGTGATGTGGCCCGCCGGCATCGTGCCGCAAGATCCACGCCGGTACTCATCTACGAGGTATCGTCCGCCCATGCCCCCCATCACCCCCTTTACCGCATCGCCTGCTTTCTCGAAGAGCTGGGTCATCACCTGGCCGGGCAGGTAGCTTTCTTCTTTCACGTAGTCGACGTGTTCGACCTCTTTGAGCATCTTGACCATCATGTCGGTCGGGACTACCGGCCCAGCTGGCGGCTTGTTGTTCTGGATCCACACTGGAAGCTGACCGGTCTCCGCAATGGCGACATAGTGGTCCCACACGATAGGGCCTGTTGCGCCGTTTGGCGGCATAGCCATTACGGAATCGACACCCAGTTCGGCAGCGGTCTTCGTCAATGCCACGGATATGGCTGTCGATGACCCACTGACACCACCGACAACGGGAACGGCCCCGTCGACCACCTCGACGCCAATTTTTAGTACCTGTTTACGTTCGTCATCGGTGAGGTACGGCCCTTCCGAGGCATTTACCGGCAGGACAATCCCGTGCGCCCCGGCGTCAACGCTGAATTCGATGCACTTTCGCAGGGAATCCCAGTCGACTGAAAGGTCTTCGTTGAACGGAGTCACGGGAATGGCGTAGACGCCGCGGAATTGCGAGTTGTTGCTCATGTGACCTGCTTCTCATCGGTGGAGGAATGTGGAAGTGAAAATACGTGGCACGGAGGATACACCGGGCAATGTGGGTTATGATGCGCCATCTGCTGAGTTTGCTCGGTCGGCACATGCGTGGGCGGCGACCTCGCTACGGAGGTGAGTCTCGCCACCTGCACGCTGGTTCTGGTCGGGATCAGCAGTACGAGTTGAAAAGGAATTTCGATGGCGGAAACGATGCGAGCTGCGCTTGATGATGGAACCGGAAAATACGTCGTTCAGGACATCCCGATGCCAGAAATGTACGAAGGCGCAGCGATGATCCAGATTCGGCAGACGGGTATTTGTGGTTCCGACCTCCATATGACTACAAGTCGGACCGAGGCGCAGAAATTGCCGTCCGGTCACGAAATCGCTGGCGAGATTCTTGAGCTGCCAGCCGGGAATCACGATCTACAGGTCGGCGACCGCGTTGCGGTAGAAATGATCGGAGCTGGCCGGGCCTGTCTCACATGTCATTTTTGCCGATACGGTCAGTGGAAGCATTGCAGGAATCTCGCGCCCGATACGGGAGGTGGGTTTGCACAGTACATGACTCGGAAACCTGCCGGGTTGTTCAAGCTACCTGACTCGCTGGACTGGGTCAATGGCGGTCTCGTCGAGCCGATGGCGGTGAGTGTCCACGGGCTGCGTTA
>JAQBVG010000038.1 GCA_027623655.1 Chloroflexota bacterium | reverse complement strand
AACATGATGCAGCGATTCCACTTATAAAACGGACTGAGCTGTTCAGACAAGCGGGACCACCTCACTTGTTGTAGCCGATTTTTTCGGATTCCTCGGATTCAACACCCGCATGATGGTGCAGGGCTGGGTCGTGTTAGAACTCACGAATTCCGATGGTTGGGTTGGCCTCGCGGCCGGGCTGCCTGCAATTCCAGTAATCGCACTTGCCATGTTTGGAGGTGCAGTTACTGATCGGGTCAACCGCCGTGTGATCCAGATGTGGTCTTTCTCACTGCTTGCACTCTCGGGTTTTGTACTTGGGATCCTGATTGATACGGATAGCATCCGCATCTGGCACATCATGGTTATTGCTTTCCCGGTTGCTTTTGTGACGACTCTTCGAATGACAGCTGGAGCAGCTCTGGTGGTCGATATCGTGGGCCGCGAACGAGTATTTGGTGCGAACGCGGTATCGACGGCCATCACCAATGTCGGCAGGTTCGCAGGGCCCGGGATAGGTGGTTGGATACTTGCGCAATACGGGGCAGAAAACGCTTTCTATTTCGTAGGTTTTGCCCTTCTACTCGCAGCCGGGTTGATGTGGTTCGTAAAAATCGAGAATCCATCGACGAAGAAAACTGAAAGGTCATTTGTCGAGGATTTCAAACTCGGTATTCGCTATATCTCACGCACTCCCGAGCTACGATGGCTTGCCGTACTGGCGTTATCGTTGATCGCCGCGGGAATGTCGTTCCCACTGGTCCCAAGGTGGTCGAGGGATGTCCTGGGTACTGGAGAGGCTGGCTTCGGCTTCATCCTCGCAGCTGGTGGAATAGGGGGAATTGTTGGCGCGTTTTCACTGATGATGGCACCACCGATCAAACGACTGGCGAGAACGTTAGTGATCGTGGCCTTCGTCTGGTCGATGACCGTTATTGCGTTTTCATTTACTACCACGTTGTGGGCATCGGCTCTTGCGTGGGCGGTAAACGGAGCGACCGTGGCCTGGTGGGCGAATACGCTGAGAACGATGTTCCAGCTGGCGGCTGAAGACGAGATGCGAGGGCGGGTGATGGCACTGTTCGGTCTTGTGAGTCAAACCCTGGCATTCGGCTGGCTTGTGGGTGGGCTGGTATCCGAGGCAGTCGGACCGCAGGCCACGTTCATTATTTCGGGCGTGTTTGTACTGTCGTTGTACCTGGCGGCGTATGTTCGGTCACCAGAGCTCAGGGGGATCGGTCAATTCGATTCGCGGTGATGGTTCCCCGCCGATGTTTTCGCGACTTCCAGAACCTGGTGGAACGTCTCGAATGGCGTGTGTTCGATGCCTTTCGACCGACAGATTTCGCGTAATGCACCAGTCGCCATCACGATGTCGGCCTGGTTTACGGCGCACTCATCCGACGCTCCGTCACCCACGAACATCACCTTGAAACCCTGCCGTCGCAACCGCCACACTCGGTCACATTTGCACATGGCTGTCATACCGCAGTCCCGGACACCGTCGGGCATCACCATCACGCCGAACCCTTTGTCGTCGTACTCGACCACAGGACGTGCCCGTGCCAGTTCACCAAACCCGTGTGCTTCGAGTATTGCGTCGACATAAAAATGAATGCCACTTGATGCGACTTCAACAGGCATGTCGTTTTCGTCGCAATACCTGACCATCTCGCGGAAGCCGCTTCGAATCTCAGCAGTAGTTAACGAGTAAGCGACCGTTTCAGCTTCGCGCTCCTCCCGGAGATACCCTGTCTCACACCCCCAGAGGTCGCGTATATTCATTTCTCCGGCGTGAAACCGTTCCAGCGCCGATTCCCAGCCAGGATCGGCGAACTTAGTAACTACCTGGTCGCCAATGTCACGTGTCGTGATGGTCCCGTCGAAATCCACGAGGATGGCCAACGGTTTATTTTTATTGTGTGATTCCATGTACGTCCGAGCTTCGGTCTGTGGGCGAGAAAATGTCCGACGTGGTAAACTTATCTAAGGTAAGGCTCGGCTAATCAAAGAGCTTGTCGATGAGAAGTGGGCGCTGCCCACTTTTTTGATGTCTGAAAATTGTGTGATACGGAGGATGGGTGTTGAAGAGTGATCTGCTAATAGCGGTTACCCAACTCGCCGCGGAAAGAAATCTGCCGCAACCCGTCGTAGTGAAGGCTGTCGAAGCTGCGCTCGCGTCCGCTTACAAGCGCGATCCTGCCGCCCAGGGGCAAGACGTAATCGTAGAGATGGATCCCAGTGACGGCGAAGTCACCGTACGCACCGTGCGCCATGTGGTCGAGGAGGTCGAAGACCCCTTGATGCAGTTGACCGAGCAGGAAGCACAGGCGCTCCAGGCTGGGGCCGTTGTCGGTGACATGATCGAAACCGGCCAACTCGAGTACAACCCGGGTCGAATCGCTGCACAGACAGCCAAACAGGTCGTAATGCAACGGCTTCGAGAGGCCGAGCGCGACATCGTATTTGAAGAGTTCATCGACAAAGAGGGTGAAGTACTTACAGCCACTATTCAACGTGTAGAGTCGCGGTGGGTGACAGTCGACCTCGGTCGTGCCGAGGCTGTTATGCCCCCGGCCGAACAGTCCCCATTTGAACGGTACCGTCCCGGTCAGCAACTGAAGTTCTACGTAGTACAGGTTGGACGGACTATCCGCGGGCCAGAGATAGTAGTCTCCCGGACTCATCCTGATCTGCTCAGGCGGCTGTTCGAGGTTGAAGTCCCAGAGATTTTCAACGGTGTGATCGAGATAAAGGCGATCGCACGCGAACCAGGCGCCCGATCAAAAGTCGCAGTTGCGTCGAACCAGGACGGCGTCGACGCGGTAGGTGCCTGTGTTGGATTACGGGGAATTCGAATCCAGAATGTCGTCAACGAACTTCTCGGAGAAAAGATCGACGTTATCGAGTGGGACGAAGATCCGGTCAAATTTATTTCAAACTCACTCAGCCCGGCAGTGGTGGATCGTGTCGAACTACATGAGGCAGAAGAATCTGCAACGGTTTATGTTCCCGATCGCCAGCTCTCGTTAGCAATCGGTCGCGAAGGCCAGAACGCTCGGCTGGCCGCAAAACTCACTAACTGGCGCATCGACATTCAAGGTGCCAGCCAGCCTGTAGAAGTTGTGGCGGCTGCGCCTGCCGCAGCGGCTGTCACACCGGTTGCCGATGTTGTTGAAAAAGTCGACGAAAAGAGCACACCGACGGAGACTGGAACGGGTATTGCCGCCAAGGTGGAAGCCGCTCCGGCTGCAACTGCACCGGCACCTGCGGAAACAGCAGCACCGGCCGCCGCCGACTCCGGTCCACCGGTGATAAAGGTTGGCGATCTGGTGAGGCCAGTCGCTCAACCGGCGGCCAAAGTCGTATCGACACCAGCGGCACCCCGGGTGGCAGCGGCAAAAACCAGGGAAACTGCCGTCGACGACGGAGTGGACGCCGAGTTGGTTGCTCTTGAAAAAGAACTTGCTGAGTTGGAACTCGAAGAGAAAACTCGCAAGGCAACCGAGGCGGCTGCGATGCTTGACGTAAGTTCAGATGATCTCTGGCAGGTTGATTCTGGCAGGGGATCTGCAAGCGAAAGCGCTGGCAGCGGTGGTATCAGGTTTGCTGAAGATATTGCCGGATTCCGGGAAACCGATGCGGGTCGCCGCGGTGGCCGACGCGGTGGCAGCAGCGCGAGAAATCGCAAACGTCGTTAGTTTCGCTGATTTGAATAATCGGCGGGATCGGCTACCGGAAGGAGTGCTTTGTGAGCCGTCAACGGCAAGTGCCCACGCGAACTTGTGTGGCTTGCAGGCAACGACGACCTAAGATCGAACTGCTGAGGATTGTCCGGACACCCCAGGGCAATGTGGTGTTCGACGGGGTCGGTCGCGTAGATGGCCGTGGCGCATACGTGTGTGGTGATGTCGACCACTGGGGCGACGGGGTCAACAGGGGTAAACTGAATCACGCACTAAAAATTGAAATTGATGAGTCGACGATAAAGTCACTGAGTGAAGCGATAACTTCACACCAGAACGCCCACAACGATTAGACGATCCGACTTACGGCTCATCGAGAGGAACTGACGAGTACATGGCACAACGTCGCGGACAAGGCAACTACAGGGGACGACCGAACAGGCGGAACAACGCTCCAACGGATTATGGGAGCGCTCCCCGGGCCACGCTTGAGCCCAGGGCACCTCGGCCACCGGTAGAGCTACCGGGGTCGATCACGGTTGGCGAGTTGGCAGCCATACTCCAGGTAAGCAACGTCGATACGATCAAAGCATTGATGCGTCTCGGCGTAATGGCAACGGTCAATGAAACCGTCGAATTCGAGGTTGCCGCCCAGGTAGCTGCATCCTTCGAGATCGGCGTAATGAAGCCGAAAGATCGAGAAGAAAGCTCGGCGGCGGTCAAAGTTGGTGTCGACGACGAACTTTCCGCCGATAACTCAAGCACACGTCCACCGATCGTGACAGTCCTGGGGCACGTTGATCACGGTAAGACTACCTTGCTCGACGCGATTCGAGGCGCAAAGGTGGTCGATTCCGAGGCGGGCGGAATCACGCAGAGTATCGGCGCGTACCAGGTCGAGAAAGACGGCAATCGGATCACATTTATCGATACCCCCGGCCACGCCGCCTTTACACAAATGCGTGCGAGCGGCGCGCAGGTAACCGACATCGCAGTGCTCGTAGTGGCGGCGGACGACGGTGTCATGCCGCAAACCATCGAGGCCATTGGTCATGCGAAGGCCGCAGGTGTACCCATCATCGTTGCGATCAACAAGATGGACGCACCCGGTGCGGATATCGATCACGCGAACGCGCAGTTGGCAGAGCACGGAATTATCGTTGAAAGCTACGGTGGAGATACTGTCGCGGTCCCCGTCTCCGCGCTAAAGGGAGAGGGCATCGACGACCTTCTCGAATCCATTCTGCTGGTCGCGGAAATTCAAGAGCTGAAGGGAAACCCGGATCGACCCGGTATCGGGGTTGTGATCGAGTCGCGCATGGACCGATCACGAGGAGCGATCGCGTCGGTGCTTGTTCGCTCAGGAACAGTTCGTATCGGCGATAACGTTGTTGCCGGCACATTTCGAGGTCGAATCAAAACGATGCTCGACGGTTTTGGTGAAGTCGTGACCGAGGCGGGCCCCTCGACTCCGATCGAGGTTCTTGGCCTGAACGGAACGCCTGCTGCGGGCGATCAATTCGATGTGGTCGACAGCGACCGTGCCGGTCGTGATCTGGTCACCACCAGAGAACGTCTTGCGGCCAGGCGTAAAGAGACCCGGGCAGCCACGACCATGGCAGAGGTCATGCGCCGTGTGCAGCAGTCGGACGCCAAAGAGTTACTTGTGGTCGTCAAGACTGGCAACCACGGCTCGATCGACGCTGTACAACGAGCTGTAGAGCAGATCTCAAATGACGAGGTACAGGTACGGGTGCTGGCTGCTTCTTCGGGGGCAATCAACGAATCGGACATCTTGCTGGCTTCCGCGTCTACCGCGATGGTCATGGGATTTGAAACCACCGTGGAAAGTGGGGCCAGAAAACAGGCTGAAGCCGCTGGTGTCACTATTCGAACATTCGACATCATTTATAACCTAATCGACGAAGTTGAAGACGCCGCACGCAGCCTGCTCGAACCTGAGCGCAAGGAAATCGTGACCGGTCACGCGAATGTCCTCGAGGTGTTTTCACACGGCAAACGCGAGCAGATCGCGGGTGTCAGGGTTTCAGACGGTGTACTGAAACGCACTGGACGCATGCGCGTAGTGAGACGTGGTGAAGTAATTTTCGACGGTGCAATTACGTCGATGCGCCACCTCAAAGACAGCGTACGAGAGTTGGCCAACAACTTCGAAGGCGGAATCATGGTCGACGGATTCCACGAGTACCAGGAGGGTGACGTCCTGGAAAACTACGAAATCCAGGTGACCAGGCGATAGTTCTTAGCGTTCGAATGTGCACTGTCCCAGTCGTCTACAGGCGAGTATGTCGCCGCAATTTGAGCCATGCGAACGCGTAACATGACGCATATGGCGGAGGGGATACCTGAGCGTTGAACAGACGTGGAGAGCGCGTGAACTTCGCGATCATGCGAGAGCTCGGTTCACTTATAGAAGAGTTGAAAGATCCGCGGCTCTCGGCAATGACGTCGGTCACACAGGTAGATGTTAACCGGGATCTGTCGATTGCCAAGGTTTACGTGAGCGTGTTTGGAACCGACGCGGAACGCGAGTCGAGTCTCGAAGCGCTGCGGTCAGCGGCAACTCGATTGCAAATGGCGGTCTCACAACGAATAGTTATCCGGACGATGCCAAGGCTCACGTTTATTGCCGATACGTTGTTACAGACCAGCGCCAATATGGACCAGCTTATCGACCAGGTAATCGCCGAAGACAATCGACGACACACCGACCGGGTCGAAGAGCCGCCGAAGGGTGCAATTTGACCGAATCCTCGGAAACGAGGTCGTTTGTCGGCGGCTATCTGAATATTGACAAGCCTCGAGACTGGACCTCAACTGATGTCGTTCGCAAGTTGAAGGGCGTCACTCGTTCCCGGAAAATCGGTCATGGCGGTACACTCGACCCGATCGCGACCGGTGTGCTGCCAGTATGTCTAGGATCGGCCACACGGTTTGCGGATACGGTCCTGCTGGGCACGAAATCGTACCGGGTCACGATGACTCTGGGTGCTTCGACGGATACATTCGATTCGAGTGGCGAAATCACTGCGGAAGCCGACTGGTCGAGTGTGACCCAGGAGCAGATCGAGGGTGTCATCGAAGGGTTTCTAGGTAAGTTCGAGCAGTTGCCCCCGATGTATTCGGCGATTCACCACAACGGCAAGCGACTTTACGAACTGGCGCGCCAGGGGATCGAAGTCGAGAGGCCGACCCGACCTGTTGAAGTGATGCGGTTAGAACTCACCATGACTCGTCTCCCTGAACTGGTGCTTGATCTCGAATGTAGCCACGGTTTTTACGCACGTACGCTGGCCCACGACATTGGCGAAAAGCTTGGGACGCTTGGACATTTAACAGGTCTGGTTCGTACCCATGCCGGGATTTTCAAGATCGAAGACGCGATCACTATTGAACAGGTGGTGGAGGCGGCGGAATCGGGCGACTGGCGTGAGCTGGTGGTACCGATCGATGTGACGCTTCAGCATCTTGGCGCCGTGAAGCTCAATCCCATGTTCGTAGAAATGATTAAACACGGCCGACCCCTCGCAATCGGTGACGTCGGTACCGCTGAGGGCAAAGGTATGTACGCTCCCGGTGAAAGATTGAGGGCATATTCGCCAGAGGGCGATCTGCTTGCCATTCTCATATTCGAGCCTGAACGACTCGGTTGGCGTCCAGAAAAGGTGCTTGCCGACCTGTGAGAGTGTCAAAGTTAGAATTCCTTCTCATCGACCGGGGAAACTACTGGCAGCGATGCGGAGATGCTTGTTATAGTCGAGTGTTGAGTTCGCCACCAGTGCACCCGGAAATCATTCGGGCTAAGGGTTCTCAGAAAACGAATCTAATGTTCCATGAATCAACGAAATGCACGATAGTCCACTTGCCGTAGTGGCTGACCTTCTTCTTCTGCTGTCGATCATCATGATCGCCGCGAAGATTGGCGGGGAAGTCACCGAGCGATACCTGAAAGTGCCACCCGTCCTTGGCGAACTCGGTGCTGGAATCCTGATCTCACCGTTCCTGATTGGTGGTATTCACTGGTTCGGCGGTGGAGCTATCTTCGAGCTGCCACATGGAGACGGAGCGGGGCTGCCAGTCGAGCCACAGCTATTTTTCGTAGCGCAAATGGCCGCGGTTGTACTGCTATTTGAGGCTGGACTGGAAACCGACCGGGCGCAGTTCATGAAATATGTTCGACCGGCGACTGCGGTGGCTACCGGCGGCGTGATACTGCCGTTTGTCATGGGATTTGCTGCAACCATTCTCCTCGGCTTCGCCAGCCTGGATTCGGTGACAGACGTGATCCCGGCACTGTTCGTCGGTGCGATCATGACCGCGACATCGGTTGGCATCACGGCGCGGGTACTCGCCGACATACGACGGCTGGATTCGCCTGAAGGAGTGACCGTACTTGGAGCAGCTGTCGTCGATGACGTTCTCGGCATAATCATTCTTGCGGTCGTGGTTGGCATCGCCGAAGAAGGGACGGTCACAGCCGGGAGCATCGGAATAATTTTCCTGAAAGCTGTTGGTTTCTGGCTGGGGCTGATGATTCTCGGATCGCTAGTTTCGAAATACATTTCGTTTGGCGTGCTCTGGTTCAAAAGCGCTGGCGGGGCGTTGGTACTGGCACTGGCTCTGGCATTTGTTGCGTCGGCTGTCGCTGAGATCTACTTCGGACTGGCGATGATCATCGGCGCCTACACGACGGGGCTTGCGCTTTCGAGTACCGAGCTGAAGCACCAGATCGAAAGTTCGATGCGTTCCGTGAACAATTTCCTGGTGCCGATATTCTTCGTTGTGATTGGTATGCAGGTGGACTTCACTGCGTTTGGAAGTGGCGATACGTCCCTGGCTTCATCGATCATTTTCGCAATTGTTCTGACGGTGTTCGCGGTGATCAGTAAGGTTGTGGGTTCTGGAATTCCGGCCCTGTTTGTCGGGTTCAACCGCATCGGTGCAACACGGGTGGCGCTGGGAATGCTGCCACGCGGAGAGGTCGCGCTAATCGTGGCGGGTATTGGCCTGGCTGCGGGAGTGATAGGCAAGGACATCTTCGGCGTGGCAATCGTCATGACGGTCGTTACGACCGTACTTGCTCCGGCATTTCTTATACCGGCGTTTCGTGGTGGCAGCGGCTTGAAGGCCGACTCTGAAGTGGACGAATAATGCGGGATCGGCCCACCGGCTACCTGTACGCGATCTGGCAGAAACCGTGGTTGCAGTATCCGTAGGGATTCTTGGCCAGGTACTGCTGGTGTTCCTCTTCGGCGTAGTAGAAATGACCGCCCTCTGCGATCTCGGTCTCGATTTTTCCAAATCCGGCTTTGATCAGGCCTGACTGATAGCGATCTCGGCTTGCAGCTGAGGCATCTCGCTGGGTTTCATTCGTCCAGAAGATCGCACTGCGGTACTGACTCCCGATATCGTTGCCCTGTCCCATGTACTGAGTAGGGTCGTGGTTCTCCCAGAACTCCTTTAGAAGGCTTTCAAGGTCGACTTCAGTGGGATCGAACACCACGAGAACAGCCTCGGTGTGTCCCGTTCGCGAGGTGCAGGTTTCTCCGTAAGTAGGATTAGGTGTGGTTCCCCCGCTGTACCCGGCCGCGGTGGTGAATACTCCCGGAAGTTGCCAGAAGATTCGTTCTGCACCCCAAAAACAGCCCATGCCGAACACGATCGTTTCCATTTGCGGCGGAAACGGGCCCTTTATCGACGTGCCGTTCACGTAGTGCCTGCCGGTTATCTGGAGCGGTGTGGTTCGACCGGGCAGTGCGTCTTCCGGGGCGACTACAGCTGCCGGGGTGCGTCTGAAGAAATTCAATGTAAATCACCGTTCATGACTCGATATGTGAATTTAGCTTATATGGGAATACGTGAGCCTGCTTTTGCTGGTTGCGTACCCCCGGGATGCAACCCCCGTACCGATGTGGGATGACTAACGCTGGCCGACAAGCTGTCGATCTGAGCCACGGTGGTAGCCGCAAGTTACTTCAGTCGTTGGGCTGTGGAGCGGGCAATACAGATATTCGGAGTCGTGCTAGCTGGCAAGGCTGATCACGCGGGAAGACCGCTTTCTTCACCGGCACTACCAGGATCACCGTCGAACACGTCGTAAAGCTGTTTTTCAGCGTGGACTCTGAGAGTCGACAGGCAATAGATGGAGCAAGTGTCGAGTCGCCCTCTATCGAGCCGGGTTTGCATGCGGTTTGGGCAGAAATTGGATTCCGATTTCGACGGTTCGAAATGCCACACCTACCGAGACCCGTCTCCACTCTTGCGACAAACCGTGCGAGGTCAACATGGGATGCCACGAATGATTTAGCGCGAAAAACGCAAGCTTCACGCGGGAAATGGCATCAAGAAGTCGTCGAGCAGAAATTTCGGAGCGTTTTTATGTCGGGGGCGAGGTGAAGTTCGACTCTCATATGTTCAAGTTTTTACCAGTGCTGATCGGGCCTGTCGCCAATCGGGCGGCAGGACAGCGCGGATTTTCGACACTCACGCTGTCGTTGATCGGTTTAATTGCAGGGTCCGCACTTGCGGTGCCGGCCTTACAACTGGCGGTCGGCGCCCTCGCAACCGCTGATAGATCAAGCGCGTCCAACCACGCTCGATCCGCTGCTGAACACGCGCTGTGGAGACTCAAATACGATCCCACTCTGCATTCGCTGATGACAGGCTCGCCACCGGCGACCGACTACATCCTCAGTCTTCCGAACGGCAACGCTGGCGTAAATATCGCTGCGTCCTCTGATCCGCCTCCCAACGAAGGACTTCGGTCGTCAATCGTGGTCAGTCCGACGGTCATCGAGCCGGGCACACCGACTGAGGTGATGTTCACGCTGACACTCATAAACGATGACGTGGTGCCTCACGATGTGACGAGATTTCGTGCGGTGCCTCTCTTATTCCCGACTTCGTACGTTACGGGGTCGACCACAGGCGCAACGACTACAGATCCATCTCTCTTCTTCGGAATTTACACGTGGGATCTCATTTCCGCGGTTTCTGTACCGGGTTTCGGTGGAACGACCTCGATAACGTGGCGTATGAATTTCGATTTACCAGAAGGTCAATACTGGACCGAAGGCATCGTCAGCGTCACCGGATCTGGAAGTATTTTCACCCCGCTGGATGCCTATGTTCGGGCCGTTGTCATTAACGATATCGACGTATCGACCACTGTTGCGCCAAATTCGGTATCGGCGGGATCACAGCAGACGTTTAGGTACACAGTGACTTTCACTAACAACGGACCAGTCCCTTATACCGTCGAATGGTTGAAGCACTACGTGCCAAATTAATTTGATCATGTGCCAGGTTCGACATCCGGGGCCACGACTCTCGATCCTGCCAGGACACAGGATTTCATCAACCAGAGGTGGATCTACACGTGGACGCCAGTCTCACTGGTGATTCCGGCGTCCGGCCAAATTACGCTGCAGTTTGATGTAGAAGGACAACCCCTGCCGGGTACGACTTTTGCATCGAGTGCCATTCGCATCGAGGAGGATGAGGATGCAAACTGGCTCGAACCAACATCCGCCACCGGCGATACCGCTCCAATCACAGCGATACGGAACTACCAGATCACCGCGGTCTACAACGGCGAAAACGTGACGGTCGTCGTCAGTGTCAGTGCCGGTGGAATCGACATCGTTTCCTGGACTGAGCAGTAGACGTTGAGCCGCCGGCCGGACTGTTCAGGTTCAACGACGATCAGCTCTACGCCTTTTGATGTTGCCTCCGCAGCCGTCCGATCCGCTCAGGTTCGCCTGACTGAGTGGCAGATTTCCCGATCCGGGCATGGTGTGCCACAAAATCTCGGGATGCGAGGTCGGATTACCGTTGATAGAGTCAGGCGATGCCCGATCACCTGTTTGACGATCCCGAACTTGTCGGACTGTATGACCTGTTCTCGCCCTCCGACGAAAGAGCGGACTTCAACTTTTATCTACCGCTGGTAATGCGGGCCGAGTCTGTGTTGGATGTTGGCTGTGGGACCGGAGCGCTGCTTCACCGCGCACGCGCCGAAGGCCATCGAGGACGACTGTGTGGAATTGATCCGGCTTTCGGGATGCTGGAGGTGGCCCGCAGTCGTTCGGATATCGACTGGATTCTCGGGGATCTGGCATCGGTCTCGTGGGAACGCGAGTTCGACTTGATCTTAATGACTGGTCATGCCTTCCAGGTTTTCCTCGAGGACGCTGACCTCCGAGTCGCACTTGCGGTCATCCACCATGCGCTAACGGAGGACGGTCGTTTTGCGTTTGAGACTCGCAATCCGCATGCTCGTGAATGGGAGAGTTGGAACACGATATACGCAGGACGTGTGATCGACGATACGGGACAGATCGTAGAGGTGGATGTCCTGGTTGACGAACCAGTTGAAGGCGATATTGTTCGTTTCAGCCACACGTTTTCAAGTCCGAGTTGGAGTAAGTCTCAGGTGAGCCACAGTGTTTTGAGGTTCCTGAACGCGGACAAATTGTCTTTATTGCTGGCGGCTGCCGGACTTGCGGTCGAGCATCAATTTGGAGACTGGGATCGGAGCAAACTTTCTGGCACAAGTCCCGAGATAATCACCATCGCCCGCCGAGCAGACGTCTGAGCGGTCACCAACGGCTGTCACAGAAGCGTGGAGATGTGACGCGAACTCCGCGTCGATGTCGAGGGAGAGGTGTTGCGCAAAAGTGTTTACATTTCCCGTTTAGGGGCACGGCTTCGGAGGCCGGTACTCTATCCACCTGAGCTACAGGGGCTGAGGTCTAGATGGTAGTTAGAGGAAAATCCCCCCGTTCGTGGGCTCCTAACTCAGTATCGACACTATGGGATGTTCATTCGATGGCGCAATGCCCGAAATGTCGGGGCCATCGGGATGTTGGAATACCCACCTGTATGCGTTTGCGGCGGCCATCTCATTCGCAACTCGTACACCCGTTTTTGAAAGCTCCGTAACGTGTCCGTCGGGGTAATCCAATGGTGTAATAACAAGCATCTTCTTTGGACTGAGCGGGAGTCTTATCTCTTCGGCTGTTTCGAATCCAACCGAGTTCACAGGGTTCCATTCTGGCCGAGTCCACAAAACGACAGGGTTATCGGTTGTCACGAAGTCATCGCCGTGTGCGACTGCCGCCGTGAAGTTCATCCGCATCAATATGTCGGAAACGACGTTGATAAGGCTGATATTTGTTCGCATCCATTCCTCAGTGGGAATAGAGACGGAGATGCGTTTGAAATCCCCGGTCTCTACCATCTTCATAATCTCCGCAACACTTTCATCAGTGGGGGTACCGCCACCCCTTATGATCGTTTCTCTAACCGATTCTTCCGTCCAATCCTCTTGCCGCATCATCCAGTTAGCCAACTCAGTCATCATGACATCCTGCTGACGCTTGTTGAGTGGAGTGCGGAGATATTGCAGTGCAACATAGTCGGCTAGGGACATCTTTTCTTCGGGTGTAATTGGGAATCCTTGATCAAGAATTTTCTCTACTACTGGTGCCGCAGCCTCTTCAAATTTGCTGATAGCGAATTCCATCAGACCCGTTGTTTCACCAGTGCTCGCTTTGACGGTATAGAGGTCGGACTCCAGAGCGACATCTCTGACCGACAACGACATCCGTTCACCGTTCGGACGTTTGTAGGCCGCAAGTATTTTCTTTTTGGCAAAACGACGCAGATAGAATCTCGGCACGTAGTGATGACGCTGTGTTCGGCCGTTTTTCTGCTCATTCCGCACAAATTCTGCCGGGTCGAACTTATCGACGGCTTCGTTGATTGAGTCGAGCCTTTCTTGAGGGGTTTGTTCTGAATCACTCACCGAGAAAATCCGTCCTTGCGCACATGTCAGACATCTATGGCGGCAATTGCCTCATCGACTCCTATCGCATGAGCATATCTCAGCGTGGTCTGCGGGTCGGAGTGACCAGCATAAAGTTGTACCGATCGAAGCGGGACACCAGCCTTCAGCAGTCTAGTTACGGCGGTATACCTGAATCGATGGGCGAACACCCCACCTGCAATTAGTGGTGATCTGCGGCTAACAGCAAGCATCATGTGCCGCAATCCTGCCTTAGTGAGTGGGTCTCCGCTTCTGGTAATCCAGAGAGTTGTACTTCTCTTTTTACGAGCCTTCAGATACGCCTTCACAACTTCGACCCCCGACTTGCCAATGGTGACTAAACGGCGTTTTCCACCTTTACCAATGACGCTGCACCCACCGGAGGAATCGAAGTCATCAACCTCTAGCGACAGTAACTCAGATGCACGTAATGCGGAGTTGAGCAACACCGTGACAATTGCACGGTTGCGGAGCTTCAGCACTCGGTCGGTTTGAGTGCCGATTGCAGTGTAGATGGCCGATATCTCGACATCAGCAAAGGCAGTTCTATGAGCATCACCTTGTTTCACTTTGATCTGGCTGACCGGGTTTGCCCAAGCACCTGAGACACCACACGTTTCACCAACGTAGTTGAACAGTGTCTTTAGCGTCTGATGGTGTAGCTTCAATGCGCCGTTAGACAATGGTTTGCCACGGCGTCCCTTGCGGATGAAGGTTAGAAACTCACCTATAGAGGTACGCTTGATCAGAGTGATGTCTGACAAGTTTTGTTTCTCACACCAAAGGATGAATGGCTCCAGCTTTTCCTTGTAATAGCGGATGGTTTCTAGCGACACAAAGGAAGCCCGCTCAGCCACGAAGGCTTTGTAAACAGTCGCTGGATGCTTCGGGCCACCTGAGACCATCGGAGTCGCTAACCAGCGTGCCATTCGGTCGGCAAGGTCTTTGCTGACTCCACGCTTGCCGTTGAGTAGCAGTGACAGCAACGCAGGCGAGACTTCTAGTTGTTCCGCTAGCTTCCGTGTAGAGAGATCGAGTTTTCGCTGTCTGTGAACAGTTTGATCGAGCATGTAAACACTCCGGGGGGTTACAAAGTGTTTACATCGGCCTCATTTCACCCTTCGAGCGAATGGCTGAACTACTAGACTTGAACTACCATCAAGTCATTAGCCCCCGTAGCTCAGTTGGATAGAGTACCGGCCTCCGAAGCCGGGAGCGTGAGTTCGAGTCTCGCCGGGGGCGCCATTTTCGCTTGCCACATTCGTTCACCGTTCGTCGAGCTTTCCGCTAACCTGCAATTTCGGAGACGAATCTGTCCCAGGGGAGATCACGACGACCAGCGGAATCATTCTTCACGCCGAACCTGTATCTGCGGGCATGCACGCGGCAACGCGTTGGTCGGTGAAGTGGATGCAGGGTCTGAGTTCGCTCTACGGAATTGTACACAAAGAAGAATGGCTGAAGGCTGGAAATACCGGCATCGGTGATTGAGCTCACACTCGACCCCCGTCCTATGCAGCGAGTTTGGGATATTTCAGTTGATTTTGAATGACTGACAGAGTTGAAAAAACAGGGCCGGACGAACGCGTCGACCTTGTGTTACGACGCCTGATAAATCGTGTGCGACGTGAGCGCGGTTTCGATCGGATTACGGTTGTTACCCCGACGAACCAGGCTTCGTTCTTCCTCCGGCGCGCGCTGGCCAGGGGAGGACTGTTCAACGTCGACTTCCGTCGTCTTGAAGATGTCGCCGAGCAGATTGCGGGCAGAGAGTTCTCCGGGACGGCGTTGCACGACCTCCAGGCGTCGGAATTCGTGTTCGAGGCGGCCAGGGACGATTCACTGGGATCCAGACTCGGTGGCGCCGATGTGTCACCGCAGTTGCAGGCTGCGCTGCACTCTACTTTCAGGGAGCTTGAGCTTCTATCGCAGGCCCAGCTTCGCCGACTGGCTGCGATGGGCAGTGTGCGGAAAGAACTGGTCGCTCGGTTCGAAAAGTACACGGAGTTTGCTGAACAGTATCGTCGCGGGTTTGTCGTTGCTGCCAGGGCGGCAGAAATCGTCCGGCAGTTTGACAGACGGGTCGCGGCGTTGGGGGTCGTGGTGCTTGTCAGTGCGACACCGATTGCCCCGGTGCAAAAACCGCTGTTCGACGCCCTCGCTGACCTGCCTGATTCCGTAACAGTATCGTCAACAGCACCGTGGTCGAACCGTTCAACTCTGCTAACACGCGTCGGTGCGGTCCCGCAGAGATACGGTTCGAACACCCAGTTGCTGAGACCGATCAGTGTTCCTAACGTGGCTGACGAAATACGGAGCGCGGTGCGTGAAATCCTGAAGCTGGCTCGACCATCGCCTGCTGGTCAGGCAATTCGATTTTCACAGATGGCCGTGGTTTTTGAAGACGATAGTTACGCCGCCCGGGTTGGTGAAGCGCTGGAGTTGGCTGGCATACCCGTTTCGGGGCCCGAGCGATCTGCTCTGAACGATGCGCCAGAAGGCAGGTTCATCAGCGGGCTACTGGATGTTTTTGAAAACGATTTTTCCCGGCTCGATCTTACGGCCTGGTTATCTGCCGCTCCGGTAAAAGATCCGTCGACGAAATCTTCTGTTCCGGCTGCAAGATGGGATGCCGTGTCTCGAGCAGCAGGAGTCACGTCGTCGGTTGCAGACAGTTGGGTTCCGCGGATCACACAGTACGCCGCTCATCTCGTTACGCGAGCCATGCGCTCTCAGAGATTCGACGAAGGAAGGGCAAATGAGGTTCAAGCCGCGGAGTCCGATGCTCGTTACGCCCTTGATCTAAAGAAGTTCGCAGTATCGCTCGAAAAACGTCGACCGGGCGTTGAACAGGATTCATGGTCTGGTTTTGGCGGCTGGCTGCGGTCGATTGTGGCCGACTACCTGGTGCATACGGATTCTGAAGTCGCGGAGAGCCGCCGAACTCGACTGTTTACTCTTATCGATCGGCTGGAGTCACTGGAGACCCGGGGACAATCCACTGGTTACAAGCATTGTGCCGGTGTCCTACGAGAACAACTGGGTCGACGTTCGGCCGGTCTCCGATCGCTCGGGTCAGGTGTGTATGTAGGACCCGTCTGGACGGCGGCCGGATGTCCGTTCGACACCCTGTTCGTGCTCGGAATGTCCGAGGGTCGTTATCCGAGCGTGAGGCAGTCCGATCCGCTGTTACCTGATCCGATCAAGAAGGAGATCGACTCCGAAGGTAAATTCCTTAGGACTGTGAACCAGGTGGTCGAAGACAGCCACCAGACGTTTTCGGCTGTAGTTTCATCGGCCAGACAGGTTTACATGTACTGGCCAACCGGAATTCCGGGCGAGGCGCGCGAGTTCGGACCTGCACGATGGTTCCTCGACGCCGTGAGATACGTTAGCGATGAGCCGACGTTGCAGGCCGGACAACTCACGGTCCGAGATATCCCTGGCCTGGAGAAACTTCGACGTTCAGATCTATTGTCGCTGAACGCCGAGCAGGCTGGTGATCCCCAGGAGTTTGACGTTCTCGGCGCACGGAACTGGGTCGCGAGCGGAAACGAGCCCTCAACATTCCCACTGTCGGACCACCTGGAGTCGATAGCGGGATCGGTGCGGTTTGAGACAGAGCAATCAGGCGATGTCTGGTCAGTTTTCGATGGCAAGATTTCTTCGACTGGCACCAGCTCCGGCAACGGCGAAACAGAGGGTTCGGCCACGGCTTTCGAGACCTACGCTGCCTGTCCTTACAGGTACTTCCTTTCCCGCCGTTTGTACGTTGAGCCGACCGAATCACCGGAGCCGGAGGTCGCGCTCGATGCCCTGACATTCGGAACGCTGATCCATGACGTGCTTGAACAGTTTTCAATCTGGAGGATGGCGGGTGGCTCTGAGGAAAAGTCGAGGACAGACCAGGAAGGATGGTTGCGCGACGCTGTTGGTCGTGAGATCGAAAAACTCAAAGAGCAGACTCCCGGTCGGTCTGGAGGTGCGTGGCGCATTGAGGAGTCCCGTGCATGGCTGATCCTGCGTCAGTGGCTGCGTCGAGAGCCCACCACTGCAAACCAACCGGAGATGCGGCAGGTTGAGGCTGAGTATTCGTTCGGCAGCAATTCAACGGTAGGACGCGGGGGTGGGCGAGTTGGGGGGCCACCGGTAGAGGTGCGAACCGCATCCGGTCAGACGGTCAGGTTCCGGGGCCAGATCGACAGAGTCGACATCTCTCGCGACGGGCGACGGGTAATCGTATATGACTATAAATCGGGCGGTACGTCCGCCTATGCCAGGCTCGACTCCGACCCGATAAAAAAGGGAACCAAATTACAGCTTCCGCTGTATTCGAAAGCCATCGCTCACAAGTACCCCGATGCTGACATAACAGCGTCTTACTGGTTCGTACGTGAATCAGGTTCGGACGAACTGAAACCGGGCGCGGAGAAATATCAAAACGAGCGTGCAGAGTCGGCCCTGGTCGCCGCGGTCGGAACGATAGTCGAGGGAATCGACAATGGCGTATTTCCCGCTCGTCCTGGCGATAGCGCGAGCTGGGGCGGAGGTCCCCTGTCGTTCGAAAACTGCCTTTATTGCGAATACTCTCGCGTCTGCCCAAAGAACAAGGCAAGACTCTGGGAAGCCAAGAAAGGTTCCGATCCAGGACTTGGTGACTACGTGAAACTTGCGGAGAGCGACCCATGAGTGAGCCTGTAAGAGACCGCATTGTTGGGATCGCCAGCTGCTCATTGGCGGAGACGATCTACGTTGGCGCCGGGGCCGGGACCGGAAAGACCCAGGCCCTGGTGGAGCGGATTGCCAATCTGGTGACCCGGGGTGGAGTGAAACCGGACAATATTGCCGCGATCACGTTTACCGTGGCTGCAGCTTCCGAGCTGCGACAGCGCGTGCGCGAAGAATTGGAACGTCGGCTCGAAAAAACCCGCGGCATTGAACTCGCAGCCGAAAAAGAGGAACTGCGGTCGCTCTCCGCGGCTCTCGATTCGCTCGACTCGGCGTACATCGGCACCATTCACAGTTTTGCTCAGAGCCTGCTTCGAGAGCGGCCGTTGGATGTCGATCTGCCACCGGTTTTTGAGGTGCTTGATGAGGTGCAGGGCAATTCGCTTTTCGATGAAGAGTGGGACCAGTGGTTGGCTGATGAACTCTCGAAGCAGGAATTCGCCGAGGCTGTCATAAACGCACAGCGATTGGGTTTGAGGTCTCCGCTGGCGACTCTACGAGAACTCGCGGAAGAACTGCACAGAAGCTACGACATCGTCGTTCGGGTTGGCGCGTTGCTAGTACCGGACCAGGCGATCAACTTACCTGAGTATTTGTCCAGTATTCGATCTGATCTGGCAGCGGCGCTAGACCTGCGACACAGCTGTGGGAACCTGGACGACCTGATGTTCCAGCACCTGGAAAGAGAAATCACCCTCGCCGTGTCCTGGATCGACGAGGCGCTTGCGGAGAGGGGTGATTCCGGCGGACAGGTAAACGAAGAGTGCATCCTCGCGCTGACACAGTTGCCGAAGCTTTCCATAAGCGGCGGGCGCAAGGGCGATTGGGGCGCGTTGAACGGCGGCGATAGCAGCCTCGACGAGGTTCGTGCCCTCCTCAAAAGCGCGCAGGGAACACTCGAATCCGGGCGACAGGCCTTCGGTGAAACGACCGTTGTTCCTTTGATCAACGCGGTCGCCAGAATGGTGTTGGGATACTCAGAAAAGCGCAGAAAAGAGGGCCTGCTCGAGTTCCAGGACCTTCTTGTATTTTCATGTCAACTCCTCATAGACAGTCCCGAGGCGCGGCGTTACTTCCAGACTCGGTACACCCACATCCTGATCGACGAGTTCCAGGACACGGATCCTTTACAGCTACAACTGGCGGTGCTGTTATCCGGGGGCACAGTAAATGCTGCGGGAACGCCGACACCCGGAGCTTTGTTCGTTGTCGGCGATGGCAAACAGTCGATATACCGGTTTCGTGGTGCGGACCTAACACAACTGCAGGCGCTCCTCGATTTACTCGGCGCAACACAACTCTCTCTCGCGACCAACTATCGGTCGAACCCTGAAATACTCAACTGGGTCAACGCGATATTCGCTCCCTGGATGAACGGCCCCGGTGGGACGACGGAGGGCACTTACAATCCACGACAGGCCAGGTACGAGCCGCTGGAACCAGGCAGGGCCGATAATTCCGAGCAATTCGACACTGTCGTGCCCCGCGTCATGATCATGGGCGACGCAGCCGACGGAAATGTCGACGAGGCCCGCGAAGCCGAAGCTGCCGATATCGCTCTACTCGCGAGGAACGTTGGCGCCGGCAACTGGCAACTGGTCGACCGCAACGGCAAGCCTTACAACTCGAGATTCAGCGATCTGTGTGTGCTGATACCCCGTCGAACCGGACTGCCTGTTCTTGAGGCCGCGTTCGACGCGCACCAGGTTCCGTACGTGCTTGAAGGGCAGGCACCTATATTCGAGTCGCAGACCTTTCACGAACTGGGTAACAATCTTGCTGCCATCGATGATCCGACCGATCAAGTCGCGATTGTTGCAGCACTTAAATCGGTCGCATGGGGCTGTTCCGATCAGGACCTGTTCGACTGGGCACGCGCCGGACTCAAGTTCGAGTACGCACACTTTCGCCCGAAGGTTAACGACTACCCGGAAGGCTCGGGTGCCAGGAAGATTGCCGGTGGATTGGTGGGACTGGGAGAGTTCCATGACAGACGCCAGGAGGATTCGACCCCATATCTGATCGAGCACTTCATTCGCAAACGCCGGCTTCGAGAGGTAGCGGCCCTGATGAATCCGAGCGGGGAACGCGAGCGACTGATGGATCTGTTCATCGAAATGTCCCGGTCACTTCAAAGATCCGGTACGGGATCGCTCCGAGAGTTCGTCCGCTGGCTGTCCGGCCAGGCCGAGGCAGGCGTCCGTGTGGCAGAGGGTGCTCTGTCGAACAGCGACGTAAACGCGGTCCGAGTGATGACGATTTATGCGGCCAAAGGCCTCGAATTTCCTATCGTCACACTTGCCGGGTTGCAGGTGCGCGCATCAGCGCCCAGAGGCAGTTCGGTCGTTCGGTACGAGAACGGCACGCCGGTCCTTGCCGTAAAACTCGGGCCCACAGGACTGGGACTATCCACTCGGGATTACGAGAAAATAGCGGCCAGTGAAAAGGACGCCGATGAAGCTGAGCTGGTTCGACTTGCATACGTGGGTGCGACCCGCTCAAGAGAGCACCTAGTTGTCAGCGTCCACCGATCAGCGACTGACAGGTCAACTCTCGCAGCGAAAATAGGCGGATTTGCTGAGCAGAACCGGAAGCTGTGGCAGCCATTTGCACCTGGGCCGGACGACGTAGTTCGCCCTTCAAGCGAAGATTCAATTGGCCTACAAAAGAACGAAAAGTATTCCTTCGACAATCGAGAGGACTGGATCCGCGAGTTGAACGATGTAATCCGTGCAGCAAGAAGCCGCGGGTACGTTTCGCCGTCGCAGCTCGCCGATCACAGCATGTTCGACACTCCCAAACCGGAGGAAAACTCGGAGTCGACCGAGTTGAACGTCGCCCGACGAGGCAGGGGTGGGACTGACTTCGGCTCGGCGGTGCATTCTGTCTTGCAAGACATCGATTTCGATGACCTCTCGAACCTGGAGGATCTTGCAAAGTCTGCAGTTGACTCTTACTCGATCGCGGAACAGCACGAAGATATTGCAAAATCAGTGAGCAACGTTCTCGACAGTCCGGTCGTGAGATCAGCGACCCCAAAAAACAGCTGGCGCGAGGCCTGGGTCGCGGCGGAAATCATCGATGAGTCGTTCGGCGGAAGCGCCGTTGAGGTCGAAGGATCGATCGATCTGATTATCAGAAACGAAGATGGCACCGTGACAATTGTCGACTACAAGACCGACCGCGTTTCCGGTGAAGATCTTCTGGCACGAGCTAAGGGCTACGAACCGCAGTTGGCTGGCTATGCGCTGGCACTAGAAAAACAGGGGATGCAGGTTCGAGACGCCGTACTGGTATTCGCCGACGGAGGTCCAACCGGAACGGCGTTCGAATACAGAGTGCCAGATCTCGACGCCGCAAAGAGACAGGCAACCGCCCGGATTCAACAACTGGTCGGCTAGTTGTACTTCCCACGAACGTTGTTTACAGCCTTGAGGCCGGGGTGGCTCCGTCTATACCACCGTG
>JAQBVG010000181.1 GCA_027623655.1 Chloroflexota bacterium | reverse complement strand
GCTGGCCGTCCATGAAGGCGCGCCTTGCACCGAGCACGTATTGGCCAACCTGAAATTGCCTCCCAAATGTTTGATCGCGGTCGTCGTTCACGAGGACTACGTTCGCGTCCCAGGCGCCGACGATCGACTGCGGCCGGGAGATACCGTGGTCGCGCTTATCGACGATTCGGCGGTCAGCGAAGCAATAGAAATGTTCAGTACGGATGGACACTAAATCGTTTCATGAACTTTCCACTGCTTTCCAAACTGCTTAGTCACATCACCTTTTTGATCGCCGCCACGATGGTGTTCAGCCTGCCGTGGGCGTTTCCCGCGATCGGCGGCAGTGCGACGTTTGAACACGACGGCTTTGGGGGTCTGATCGGTTCGATGGCCATTTCGATCGTCGTGGGCGGCGTGTTCTGGTTTTTCGGGCGTGAGGCGGGCAACTGTACCGCAAGGAAGCCATGGCCGTTGTCGGGCTCAGTTGGGTACTGGCGACGATCCTGGGCGCTCTGCCTTTTCTGATCAGTCGAACCGAGTTCCGAGCAGGCGAAGTCATGCAGGTCTGGGATGCTTGCTTTGAGTCCCAATCCGGGTTCAGCACGACGGGCGCTACGGTCCTGACCGATATCGAAATGAGGGACGGACATGCGCTCGTTTCGCGATCCATCTTATTCTGGCGTAGCAGCACCCATTTTCTCGGCGGCTTGGGCATTATCGTGCTGTTTGTTGCAATTCTAGGCCAGGGCTCGGCGGGCAAAACGTTGATGCGCAGCGAGATGCCGGGCCCCAATCAGGATGGGCCGACCGCGCGAATGCAACATACCGCCTGGGTCTTTGCCGGGATCTATCTGTTTTTGAATGTGGTGCTGACACTGTTGCTGAAGATCATTGGACTCTCGTGGTACGACTCACTTTGCCATTCGTTTGGCACCATGGCCACCGGTGGTTTTAGTACCTACAACGACAGCGTGGGGCATTTTGCGGAGTTGCCAAATCTGGGCACTAGCGGCGCGCTCTGGGCAGAGATCGTTATCATGGTATTCATGGTGTTGGCTGGTTCGAATTTCACGTTGCTGTACTTCGCTGCCGTGGGCCAGCCGATGAAGATGTTGAAAGACATCGAATGGCGGGCTTACGCCTTGATTCTGATTGCAGTGACGGCGTTGATCGTGGTGTTCGGCTATATCCATCAGGACACACTGTTCTATTTCGAGGGCGACTTATGGGGCAGTTTGGGTTCGGGCTTGAGACAAAGCGCTTTTCAGGTTGTCTCGATAATGACCACGACTGGATACGGCAGCGCCGCCGACTTTGATCAGTGGAACAGTTTCGGTCGGGGGATCCTGTTTCTGATCATGTTCATAGGTGGTTGTGCCGGCAGTACGGGCGGCGGATTGAAAGTCATCCGGCATGTGCTATTTCTGAAAATCTTGCGACTCGAGGTGGAAAAAGCCTATCATCCGACCGTCGTGCGGCCGCTGCGAATCGGAGGGATATCGGTCGAAGACCAGGATTTGCGAAAAAACATTTTGGTCTACTTCGGCTTGATTCTGGTAATCTTCGTTTTCAGTTGGATGTTCCTGGTCACGACGGAACCGGACGCAACGTGGGCGGCGGGTGGCACGGGTGCCGAGAACATTGATCACAAGTTGATCGACAGCGCATCGGGGGTCGCGGCGACGCTCAACAACATCGGCCCCGGGCTCGGCACCGTTGGCGCCAAGCGAAATTACGCGCACTTCTCGCCGCTGGCAAAGATTCTGTTTACCTGGCTGATGATGGTTGGCCGACTGGAGATCTTCGTTGTGCTGGTCCTGTTCCTGCCGGGCTTCTGGCGAAATCATTAGCGCATGTCTCAGGGGACGAATTGGGTAGTACCACAGTTCGAGCAGCCGAATCGAGTTCCCAACCTCGGCCGCCGAAAATATTTGCTAGACTCGTCGCGATTTGCCATAATCTTCCATGGCCGCGCGTGACCACCGCGATGCAAGCACGTCAACGTGTGCGCATCTTAGGGTGGGATCATCTCTAGTTCCACGCCGGCCGGGAACAGGCATTCTTTCAACGAGAAGGCGAGGTAGTCATGGTTCATTGCCGATGGGAACGCTATGTCGTGACTTGCATCGTCGCGCTTGGGATGGCCGTTGCGAGTCAAGCGACGCGGGCCGAGGATCCGAAGCCGCCAGGTGACGCCGATCGCATTCGAGCGGCGCTGCGCAAGCCGATAACCATGTCGTTGGAGCGGACACCTTGGGGCGATGTGGTCGAAATGGTGCGAAAGAGTGCCGCGATCAACGTCCTGCTGGATCAACAGGCGCTCGACGAAATCGGCGTTGGCCCGGATGCTCCGGTCACGCTCAACGTCCGCGACATGATGCTCGCGTCAGCATTGAAGCACGTCCTTCACCAGATCGATCCGACGATCACCTCTGCCGTGCGCGACGAGGTGCTGTTGATTACGACCTTCGAGAACGAACAGGAATCGCTGGAACGAAAGCTCTTTGACATTGCCGACTTGGTAGCGGACAACCTAAGAGATTCGGTTTCCGTTATTCGCGCAGGGGAATCCGCCCCACGACACGACGGTCTGGAATGGGTCCAGGAACTGATCACCTCCAGTATCGAGCCCGATTCGTGGAACGAAGTCGGTGGTTCGGGCACAATCGTAATTTTCGATCGGTTGTTGTATGTACAGAACTACGGCACGGTGATCGATGAAGTTGGGGATCTGCTCGAGACGCTGCGCGCGATGCGCGCTCAGCTTAAAACACCGCCGACACAATGGAAGGCAATGCCGGCGAAACCATCCTGGCAACGGGCAGTCGATCAGCGGTTCTCCAAGGCGCTAGATGCGAGAATCAAAATCGTCGAGTTCGAAGAGACTCCGTTGCATGAAGTCGCCAGCTTCCTCTCGTCAGATTCCGAGATTCCCATTCTTTTGGATCAGAAAGCGCTGGACGAAGTGGGGATCGGACCGGATGTGCTTGTAACGCTTCATCTGAAAGATGCTTCGCTGCGCACGGTGCTGTACTGGGGCCTGCGCAGCATCGACCCGACACTCACATTCGTCGTGCGGGACGAAGTGCTGATGATTACGACGCGCGAGTCGGCCGAGGAGAACCTTTTGGTTGTCCTGTACCCGGTGGCAGATCTCGTCGGTGCGAAAGGCGAGAAGTATGACGCCTGGATCCGATTGATCAATAAACTGGTTGAGCCCGATTCGTGGGACTACGAAGGCGGCCCGGGGTCCGCTCTGGCATGTCCAGCGAGTGGATGTATCGTCATCGCGCAGACGGACGAAATCCATCAGTCGATCGAACGATTACTGGTCGATGTTCGAAAGCAGAAAGCAGAACAACCGCGTGCGGAGCCCGCGGATGCTCCGAAGTCTCGCGATGCGGATCCAGTGGGGACCTTCGTGTATATCCTGGCCGACGTCAGAACGACGGCAGAAC
>JAQBVG010000180.1 GCA_027623655.1 Chloroflexota bacterium | reverse complement strand
GAGAACGAAGACGAATATCAGACGGACTCCTTTGGGCATCAAATTGCCCTAGAGCACTGAGTTCTGACAGAACCGGATTGGTGTTCAGCAAGAGCACGGCGGCGTTCAGCCTCTTCTATTGCCGCCGGGATCTGACTCAGGAAATTGAGAACGCTCTGTTTCGTATCGTCACTTGAGTTTCGCCACAACACCAGGCCAGCCACTCCTACGACCGCTGCAATTCCAGTTCTACTCGGGCTCATATTCACACCTCCGTTAGGTTCATCGATGTGGACAGAGTAGGAGTGACGCAGCCGTACATTCAACGCCGAACATTTCAAGAACAAGACACAGCGGTCAACCGGTCAATTCCGGTCAAGTGGCGATCGGTTCTGTCAGAACTCAGTGCTCACCACAAAACTCAGCCGACCTAAATACACGATCGATCCCTGTATTTAAGCCGACAATTCGGTCATTAGAGTCGACCACCTGTCGGTGAAGATCTTCCTGCGAACGTTCGCTGGGACGTGCTCGCTACCTACGGATCGGACTCTTAGATAGTTACGTAATTCATCGAATGCCGTGCAGAAACGACTGGCGGACTCGAACTGTTTGAACCCAAGCATTGGATAGTAACGCTGCTTGATTCCGCGATGATTCTGCTCCATGCGATTGTTCAAATACTGATTGTGCCTATGAATTACTTTGCGACCGACGACCCACCGAATTGCCTTCGTATAGGCCGGGTGTTTATCGGTCGTCATCCGAAGTGGCTTCTGCCCAGCACTATCGAGCAGACGCCTCAAGAAACGTCGAGCTGCATGTTTGTCCCGGTGTTCACTCAACATCGAATCAAGTAGATTTCCTTCTCGATCAATGGCCCGATAGAGATATCGCCATCGACCACTGACCTTTATGTAAGTCTCGTCCAGATACCAGGAGCGTCCAGACTTGCCACGACGTTTCGAGCGAAGATTCTCGCTGACCAACGGTGCAAACCTGAACTCCCATACCCGTATCGTTTCGTAACTGACTTCGAAACCTCGCTGCAAAAGAAGCTCTGCAACGTCACGGAATCCGAGCTTGTATCTCAGTCGCCAGAAAACAGCGAGCAAGACGATGTCGTTCGGGAATTGGAGATCGTTGAAAGGTGTGCCTGAACGTTCATTGAAACGCCTCTCGCAGTCTCGGCAGTAGAAAGTCCGATAGCCAAGCGAGGTTCGACGTATTCTCTTGGATACGGACGTAGATAGGCAGTGTAGGCAAGACATGAACAGATCTCCTCCGCAAATGAGGAATGATGTTATTCTGCCCCGAGACTGAGTTCTGACAGAACCGTTCCAATCCACTCTGGTAACAAGCCAGCTGCCTTTTCAGGCAAGCCGACCGCATATGCATCAGCCCTGAATCTGAAGAGTTCTAGCAAACGGTAAGCGAGTGCGGATTTGCCACTGCCCTTCTTGCCAAGGAGCAAAACAGCTGACGGATGCGGAACTGTTTTGTGCCATGGAATTTCAGGATCTGGAGAAGACCCAGCGGAAACCGGGGCGCTCTCCTCATTCGGGATTGGTCGTTCACTCATTGCCAGAAATTGATTCCCATTCAATTCGGCCAAGATCTCAGAAATTGCTTGATCGTCCAGAAGAACAGGAAATGACTCAGGTATGCCTACTGGAATTTGGGATTGGTGGGTTCTGTCAGAACTCAGCGCTCAACCTCGTTTTTTGCCATTAAGTCTGCACAAAATGTTGGCCTATTGAGAACGAAGACGAATATCAGACGGACTCCTTTGGGCATCAAATTGCCCTAGAGCACTGAGTTCTGACATAACCGCCTGGGTGTGATTATGAGAGGCTCGCGTCAACTCAATTCAAACTGGTCAGTTAAAGTACTACCTTTTGCCCCGCAGGCTCCAGCTATCGGGATTCGAACATGAAACAGTCGGCCTGCTTGAAATATTGCCTTCTAGAGAGTGATTGATAGCGTGATCGGCACCACCCTTACGCGTCCTGAATGCCCTCCCGAAGGAGGGAGGATTGGTTGTCGAGGTTGGGTGGTGGGTGTTGGCCAGGTTGAGGCGTTGAGGCTTCGGGTTAGTTTAAAGGGCGGGGAGACGGGGCTACCAGCCTTCTTTGTTCATGGCGCGGCCGGCGATGACGCGTAGTCTGGCTATCAGGGCGGGGTCGCGGTGGTCGGGGGCGGTGGCGATGGCGTGTTCCAACGAGGTGTGGACTCCTGAGTCGAAGGGCGCTCGGATGCTGGCGAGTTTGGGGACGATGGCTTTGATGAGTTCCCTGGCGTGGGCGGTGTTGGTTTTGAGGACTTGGAGGATGGATGCGGTTGAGACGTTTTCGTGGTCGTTGTGCCAGCAGTCGTAGTCGGTGACCATGGCGACGGTGGCGTAGGCGAGTTCGGCTTCGCGGGCGAGCTTGGCTTCGGGCATGCCGGTCATGCCGATGACGTCGCAGCCCCAGGACCGGTAGAGTTCAGATTCCGCTCGACTCGAAAACTGGGGTCCTTCCATGACGACGTATGTGCCGCCGAGTTTGTGGCTGATTGAGAGTTGTTCCGCGGCCTGTGCGGTCACGCTGCTGGTGACCGAGCAGACGGGGTCGGCCATGCTGACGTGGGCGACGAATCCGCTGCCGAAGAAGGTTTTCTCCCTGGCGAATGTGCGGTCGATGAACTGGTCGACGATGACGAGGTCGCCGGGTTCGTGTTCTTCCCTGAGCGAGCCTACGGCTGAGAACGAGACGATGCGGTCGACTCCGACTATTTTGAGGATTTCGATGTTTGCGCGGTAGTTGATTTCGGTTGGTGGGATGCGGTGGCCGCGTCCGTGTCTGGGCAGAAACACGAGTCGGTGGCCGAGGTAGTTGCCGATGAGCAGGTCGTCGGAGGGTTCGCCGAACGAGGATTCGACTTCGACCCACTGTGCGTTTTCGAGTTCGTCGAAGTCGTAGAGGCCGGTGCCGCCGATGATGCCTGTGGCGGGCGGGTTGGTGTCGTGGTTGGCTGGGTGGATCATATGCGGCGGTCTACCACTTTTACTGGGCGTGGCCTTTGCGTTGGCGGGATTGGGCTGGTCGAGTCCGTGCTTAGTTTACTGATTTCGTGCCGGGCGCAATCGGTGGGGCTGGCAGTTTTACCCGGGTGGGGGCGGCGTTGGCCGGGTTGGGCTGACGTGGCCCGAGGGCAGTAGTGTGCTGATTGATGATGCCGGGTGCGGTTTGTGGATCGGGTGTGTGGAGTGGCAGGTTCACGATCGTAGCTGCGAGAATTGAGATGGCGCGCCTGTCGAATCGAATTGAGGGCAGGTACCGGGTGGTTTTCTGCCTGAGTTTCGCGACAATGTGTGTGCCTGTTTGTTTTTGTGCCGGGGTGGCGGAACGGTAGACGCGGCGGACTTAAAATCCGCTTCCCGCGAGGGAGTGTGGGTTCGATTCCCACCCTCGGTACCAGTGCAAGCGGCAA
>JAQBVG010000179.1 GCA_027623655.1 Chloroflexota bacterium | reverse complement strand
TGCTATCGCAATATTCGCCCGACCACGGCATTACACCCATATCTACATGTGGGGGACAGTGCTCTTCCTGATTGCGATCATCCTGTTCTCGCGATCAAACACCTACTGGATAGCCCTGGTGATCCTCTTTTTCGGCGGCGTGGGAATGTCTGGATTCGCCACGATGCAAAGTGCAATCATGATCTACGTATCCTCGCCCGAGATGCGAGGACGTGTCCTTGGTTCAGTGGCAGTGTTCATTGGGATCGGCCCATTCGGTCAACTCGGAATCGGTTTGCTGGCGAGCGTTCTCGATCCAGCCACCGCCGTATTGATCACGGCCTCAGTGGGACTCGCCTGCATGGTGTTTGCATTTTTCGCTTACCCGACCATGAGGAAATCAGGAGCACTCGAACAGGAGGCCGGATAATCACCAGAACGTTCTTGTACCGCCCGACCACGGGTCTAACATCGAGTTAGCAAATGGTGAGCGGTTATGTTTGGTGAACCAGGAATTCATTTTGCAACTCGGAATCTTTGGCAAATATCTCACCGCGTGGGTCGCGCTGTGCATAGCCGCGGGCGTAGCGATTGGTGAACTCTGGCCTGCGCTTCCCGATACGCTGAGTCGCTTCACCTATGCCCAAGTTTCGATCCCCGTTGCGATACTCATCTGGTTCATGATCTACCCGATGATGGTGAGAATCGATTTCACCAGCGTCGTAGACGTGCGTAAACGACCACGCGGACTTACCCTGACTCTCGTCATCAACTGGCTTGTCAAGCCGTTCACGATGTTCGCAATCGCATGGTTGTTCCTCAAGGTGATCTTCTCACCGTGGATCACCGACGATCTTGGATCGGAATATGTAGCCGGGGCAATCCTGCTTGGAGCAGCGCCGTGTACGGCAATGGTGTTCGTATGGAGCTACCTGACCCGAGGTGACGCCGCGTATACGCTGGTCCAGGTGACAGTCAACGATCTTGTTCTGCTTTTTGCCTACGCACCCATCGTGATTCTGCTGCTCGGAATCGGCGATATTTCGGTGCCTTACGACACCGTGTTGCTATCCGTCGTGCTCTACGTTGTGATCCCGCTCGGCGCGGGTTACCTGTCTCGAATCTGGTTACTTCGGACCAGGGGAGCCGACTGGTTCGAAAACGACTTTTTGCCGAAACTGGGGCCACTCACAGTAGTTGGCCTACTGCTGACCCTGGTTTTGTTGTTCTCGTTCCAGGGCAAAACGATCCTTGAAAATCCCGGCCACATCGGCCTGATCGCCGTACCGCTGATCCTGCAAACGCTTGTCGTATTCGCGATCGCATATGCAGTCGCGAAACTCTGGGGGCTCAGCCACGACATTGCGGCACCCGCAGCTCTGATAGGCGCATCGAACTTCTTCGAGCTCGCAGTCGCGGCGGCAATTTCGTTGTTCGGCCTCAACTCGGGCGCAGCACTGGCGACAGTGGTCGGTGTGCTCGTTGAGGTTCCGGTCATGCTGCTCCTTGTTCGCATAGTCAACGCCACGTCAGATACGTTCACACACAATCACGACGGCACATGCTGTCCGGCTGGCGCGGCACTGGCGAGGGGACTCGAAATCGAAGCTTCGGACTGACGAGCCGGCCTGTCAGCTGGCATTTTTTCCGCCAGGGGCAGCCAATCCAGCGCGCTTCCGAAACGCCCACCAGACGCCTCACGCAACGACTATCCTTGCGCCAGATTATCGGGAGCGATAGTCGATCCTTTTCGACTGGCTCTCTCTCGGGAGCGGATGCACAGGGAACGCGCGATCGGAGACAACGATGACCGGCAACGAGAAACTCGAAATGAGGGCGCAGCTGCTGTCGACGGTACGTGAATTCGTGAACCGCGACGTGATTCCGCAGGCCGCGAAACACGACGAAGAGGACACCTACCCTGCAGAGCTTGTCGATCAGATGGCGGAAATGGGTCTCTTCGGTCTGACTGTCCCTGAGCAGTACGGCGGATTCGGTATGGACCAGACCACGTACGCAATGGTTTTTGAAGAGCTGGCAAAAGGCTGGCTATCGATTACAGGACCCATCGGAACCCACTCGGTACTGACATCGGCCATCGCAAAATACGGGTCGGAGCAGCAAAAGCAGAGCTGGCTCCCCGATCTTGCAGCGGGAAAAAAGCGAGGTGGCCTGGCCCTCACGGAGCCGGGGGGTGGCAGCGATGTAGCGGCCATACAGACCCGGGCCGTCAAAGACGGCGACGATTATGTCGTGAATGGCAACAAGCTCTTCATCACGAACGGTCGAACGGGAGACGTGTTTTTCCTGCTTGCAAAGACTGACATCAACGCCGATCCCCCTTATCGAGGAATCTCAGGGTTTATCGCCGAAAAAGGCCCTGGCTTCGCATCGGGTCGAGATCTCAACAAGCTCGGCTACCGCGGCGTCGACACCGCCGAACTCGTCTTCCAGGACTACCGGGTGTCGGCAAACGAACTACTCGGCAGTGTTGAAGGACAGGGTTTCTATCAGGTAATGGATGCCCTTGAGAGGGGCCGGATCAACGTTGCGGCCCGCGCGGTAGGCGTAGCGACCGCCGCGTTTGAAACCGCGATCAAATACTCGCAACAGCGAAACACGTTCGGCAAACCAATTTCAAGTCGGCAGACCATCCAGAACATGCTCGCCGACATGGCTACGAAAATCCACGCCGCCAGGCTGATGACTTACCACGCTGCCGAACTCAAGGATTCCGGCGCAAGAATTGATCTTGAGGCAGGGATGGCAAAACTCTACGCGAGTGAAATATGTGCCGAAGTGACGATGGACGCCATGCGGATTCACGGCGGTTACGGCTTCATCAAGGACCAGCCTCTCGAACGCTACTACCGCGATGCGCCGCTAATGATCATCGGTGAGGGAACCAACGAAATACAACGCCTGGTAATCGCCAAAAATCTGCTCAAACGCTACCCGATTTGACCCGGCAATTCGATAATTTTGTACTCTCGACCAGTTCGATTTACTCCCGGAAAACAAACAGGACCTCCTATCAATGAAAATCACCTCGATACGCCCGTGGCTCGTGAAGACCGTAGCATCCTACTGGGGTGAATTTTTCTTCGTCGAGGTACAGACCGATGAGGGAATCACCGGCTGGGGTGAGATCACAACCACCACTCTTACGGCGAACCGGGCGGTCGCAGGAATCATTGCCCAACTCAACGATCTGCTCGTGGGCGACGACCCTGCCCGGATCGAGTTGATCTGGCAAAAGATATTCCGCTCATTCACCTACATGGGCTCCCGTGGTGCCACGACCCACGTGGTGAGCGGAATTGACATCGCACTCTGGGACATCCGCGGCAAGGTGCTCGGGCTTCCGATCTACGAGCTGCTCGGCGGCAAAGTCCGCGACGAAATTTCGCTCTACACACACCCCAACCAGCGCAATTTCAAACAGCCCGACGGTATCGAGATGGAGGTGCGAAAAATAGTCGACTCTGGCCACACAGCAATGAAGTTCGACCCCTTCCCGCAC
>JAQBVG010000037.1 GCA_027623655.1 Chloroflexota bacterium | reverse complement strand
GTTGCTGAGTGAAGATCGATGCCGAAGGAGCTGCGCTTAACGACGGTATCCATGAACAATCGAGCAGTACGCGAAGCAAGAGACCCTCTGCGCGATCCGGGGAACGAACGGTTCAAATCTCTGCCATCGGGGAGATAACGAGATCCGTTGATAAATCCGAACACGTTGACAACCGGGATCGCGATCAGTGTGCCGTGCATCGATTCCGGGGATAATTTTCCCAGCACCCGCCGAACAATTTCGACTCCATTCAACTCGTCACCGTGAACCGCAGCACTTACCCATACAGTCGGTCCCTCGAACGCACCGTGAAAAATGGTGATCGGGAGCGATACCCACGTACCAGTTGGGTGTCGCGCCGCCTGAAGGTCGATTTTCTTTCGTTTTCCCGGGCCGATCGACTTTCCCTCGAAAACGAATCTTCTCGCAGGAGTTAGTTGTGGTTCAGTCAAAGTCACCTGGTGGTTTCCATTCCTGGACGTACGATGCCGTACGGTTGAAGATCGGCCATTGATTATCATGGTCTCGCCTGAATAGCAGGCAACGATCTGCTTGCCAGCCTGGACCGCGATTTGGCTGCCGCGGCCTGCGATCAACGAAGCGTCCAATTCAGCTCCAATCAGTCACTGTAAGCCCGGGGGTGCACAATGCGGGGCGTTGCAACTGGATCAAAACACTACCCAGATTCAAATATCTAGTTAGGTAAGGATGAATGGAATATTCCAGGGTCCGCTACCCGCTTGGATGGATACGAGATCGATACATAGAGGGGCTCAGATTTTTAGCCCCTTTCATCATCACTTATTTCGTTGGTCGTGCGATCTTCAATTTAGCCAGCGATGTGATGCAACCACTGTTTTCAGATTGGTTTGGACACCGGATACCGGGTCTTGGAATCGGGCTGATTATAGGTCTGCCCCTGATATTCGGCATGATTGCGATGCGCCTGTTTGGTTTGAGGGCGCTCGCGGCGGCCGAATCCAGTGTTGAACGAATACCTGTTGTCGGCCCCATGTTCGGAGTCGCTCGCCAGCTCATCTCATCTTTTGGCGCATCGGAAACGGGGTTCCAAACCGTCGTCGAAGTTGAATATCCGAGTGAGGGCCTGTTCTCACTGGGGTTTTTGACAGACACTCTTGAGCATGAGGACGGAGAAGTAATGGGTGTGGTGTACATCCCAACCGCGCCCACCCCGAATTCTGGCTGGCTCGCCATAATTCCGATAGAGAACATCCGAATGACCGATCTAAAGGTGAGCGACGTGATGAGCACCGTGTTTTCCGCTGGCGTTACCGCGCCACGGCGAATCACACGCAGAGTGCTGCCACCGGATATCGGCAAGCGGCTACAAAGCTAACGGACCCATTTTGGATCGAAATCGCGATTGACGGTGCGGGGCCAGGTTCCTACGCCTGGATCATGGCGGGTGGCCCCGAGGCGCGGTCGTTTCGACATTCGACCAGATTTTCGTGCGCAACGTGTGAAATTCTCACCGCGCATCGTTGGATTCGAAAATTAGCCTTACAATCAATCGAGTGCCAGTCAGATTGCGAAGGTTGTTCGATCCGCCAGTATGAGGGTTCGAAATCATGATGCAACGAGATCGAAACCGCGTTTCACAGAGGTTGATGGATGCGCTCAACTTCAATTCCCTGGTTTCTGATCTATCTGATGACCGGATTCGATCAGTTCACCTCGAATTGCTTGAGAAGGCGGTGTCAAGCGGTCGTTTGTCGGTAACGCGAGCGGACAGCGCTGTCGGTGAAGCAAGCTTGTTGGCTCGATTGACCCGGGAAGTTGAACGACGTACCCGGCGGGACAACCAGTTGTGGGTACGATTTCTGAACAGACGAGCTCGGCGAGCGTGGGAAGCCCATGACAACGAAGTCCAGGCACTGGAATCGAAACTGGTGACGATCGCCTTGAAGAACCAGTCAACTTCCAGTTGAACTCGCTACGCAGCTGGTGGTCGATTCGTCCGCAGGGCGAGCTGCTCTGCCAGGTGGATCTTGCACAGCGGATCTGGGCAACTCCGGAGGATCACCGATCTTTACCGGGATCTTGACTCAAGCGTCGAGTTCGAGTCAGAGTGGGTCTCGAACAGTTGCTCGTTTCGCGTCACTGTTACGCCAGCGGTCTCAGGTAGAAGTGCCAGACATTGTGTTGGGGCGAGCACACTTACCTACAGCGATCCGACAGATTCATCGGGATACGCATCGGCGACTCTTCTCGCCGCGTCATTCACGACTTCGACGGCGGTTTCCCGGTCGATCTCGTACTCCTGAGCGTGTTCAATTGCCGCAGCCGTAGTTGCTTCAATCACCTGATCAAGTGAGTTGGTTGTCTCGGCCGAACCCTCGATAACTCCAATGCTCGCAGCCAAAAGCGCTTCTTCGGGCGTAACACCCTGATCCGTGACCATGGATTTGAGTGCACCGTCCAGGATGGCCCGGCTGATCTCAGCGGCATCGTGACCAGCCTGTCCGAGTGCGACGGCCGCACCCCGTGCAGCGTGTCGGCCAAATTCGATCAACTGGCTTTCCACATGTACACCAGACTTCAGTGCGCCTGTCGACGCCTTGCGGATTTCCGAGGAAAGGTGTCTCAACCCACGACCCGTCCGACTTGCAGCGGCAGCAGCAAGATTGGAGGTTTCAGCCATTTGATACGCAGTTATTCCTGCAGCGATATCGAGTCCCGGAATCCGCCTCATGTATCCGAATGGATACTGCGTGATCAATCCAAACCCTGGAACCGAACTCATTGGGACCGTTGCCCGTTGTGCATGGGCGTAAAGGGCATCCAGCACGACCTCGTGGCCTTCTTCCCCTTCCTCGTGTACGACGGTGAGGATGTTCAGGGTAATAATTCCAAGAACAAACGCCAGGACAAACAGGAAATCGAATCCGGTGAGACTGATTGCGGCCAATGACACTGAACGGCTCGGATCGAGCCACTCAAAATTGACTGATAGCGATCTGACGCTGAAGTAGTCGGCCGCTAACCCACCGACAAGGGGACCAAGACCGGCTCCTAAATTTGCGAAAACCGAAATTGCTGCCAGGTAGGATGTCGATTTTCCTTCTGGAGAGAGTTTCATTCCTATAGCGCCCGTCGAGACGTTCGCACCTGCCGCGGCAGCACCGGCAAAAACGTGCAGGAGGATCACGAGCGGAATCGTCAATATATGGCGGTCGGGGAGTGTGGTGAAAGTCCAACCGAGAATCACAATGAGATAGAGGGAGGCTGAGACTCTCAGGACTGCCTTGTTGCCGACGCGATCTACCAGCGGCCCCCAGAATCTCAGGAAAAGCACGTTGAACAACTGTGAAAGTACTGACATCGCGAGTACGGCACTAACGGGGAATTCCAACCGCTGCAGCATGTAAACGGCGAAGAACGGAGTGGCCAGGTGCAACGCAAAGTGCCAGAGCAGCATAAATATCATCAATGGGCGGTAGTTTGGGTCTTTGAGCGGCTCGACGAGGGTCGAGATCATTGATTGCCGTTCGCCGATGTGATCCATCATTTTCGGCTCTGGCATCAGCACTCTGAAAACCTGGCTCGTTCCACCGAGAACCACCGCTCCGAACAGCAGGGCGATGGTGTACCCGATCAACAACTGATCAGCTTCAACAGCACCTCTCCAGTAGTCGACGAAAAGCGCTGCCCCGACGCCGAATGCCATGGCGGCAATGTTGGCGTATTTGAGCCTGTTGGCAAATATCGAACCCATTGTTTCCGCAGGGACCAGGTCCCGTAACCAACTGTTCCAGGCAGCGTTCTGCATCGCCACAGCGCCGCTTCTCAACGCCATCAGCATAAGAAGGACGGTAACCGCTCCTCCGCCTGGGGCGTCGATAAAGACCGGAATCAGGGCGATCGGAATCCAAATCGATTGGGCCAGCATCCACAACGGGGTGGCAATAAGTTTGCGTCTGCGAAAATTTTCGACGAAAACAACAGTCCCCAGTTGGAGGGGCATGAACAGAAACGGCAGTGCGGCCAGTAGCCCAATCTGTGAGTTGTTGGCGCCAAGTGCGAGAGCGTACGCGGTGAGAAGCCCGCTTCCCGTGATGCTCGCAAGGCCCATCGTCGCCGCGCCTTCAATTGTGAAAGCTCGGATTCCACGCCTGGTTTCGTCGGTGGATAGTGCCGACTTGGGGTTCAAGAATTCAAAAAAACGCACAAAAGACCATGTTCTTCTGGAGGTGCTGACGGTCGGGCGACTAACAAATGTAGCAAGAACCGCACTTCGCCAAGGTGTTCAGAGGGCGGCGTTTTCTGCAGCACGCACTTCGATGAATCTGGTTTTTCGCTATCAGCCAGGGTCTACATCGGCGCAACCCGGGCTTCAAACAACTCTCGGTTTAGCCGAATCCCCTACCGCACATGATTTCGCGAACTTGAGATCGCGGGTGTTACCTGTGCGAAGATATTTTTCTACTGCAGTGGCGCTGTGCTGAATATGACGTGAAACGGCTGGCAGTAGATCATGACTGCGTTGTAAGCAGCCACATCTGCGTTGTCTGGCACGGGGTAGTTCTGGTTTCCAATGTTGCCTTTGAGCTTGCCGAGATCGAAATAGCCCATGTTTTTGTCGACTCCTTCTGGGTCGACCATGAGCAGTACGTGCAGGTCGGGTCCATTGGTGATGTCCAGGTTTTCGAGGCGTAATACATGGGAGGAGTCTTCGAGTCGGTAGAGGGTTGCCTTCCCGCTACCGCGATGAAGCCTGTCCTGGTCTCTGAAAGTTCCGGTTTTCAAGCCGACTGTTGACGAAGAGGCCATTTCGGTCGTCATTGGCTCGGTCATGGACGATTCGAGCTTAGCTGCCGTTTCCATCATCCCTTCGGCTTCGTCACGCGTTACCCCGATTGGCATCGTGGCGCCGACGGTGAGTGGAAAGTCTTCATTTGCGACGTCGTCGATGAACAGCGGAGAACCAAGCCACCAGGCGAGCCACAGTGCGGGTATTGCCAGGAGAAGGAACAGTCCGAGACCGATTTTCGCCCAACGGGCTCTCGTGGGTGTTGCAGTTGCCCAGTTCCGCGTTCGACCAATGAAGCCCATGAAATTGCCCTCCGCTATAACCGTCGCCAGTAGTATCTACGTCCCCGGCCCCGACCCGGACGCAAACACGGATAATTACGCACGACGATGTCCCGGTTAGAGTTTATGGTTCTGGGATGCGGATCTCAGCTATCGATCTAAATTCAAGATCGCTACTTCCTGTCATCGCGTTTGTCGTGACCGGGATGTTCATGCTCTCCGGGTGTGGTGAAGGGGACGAAGGATTTCGAGACGACCCTCGCCCATCCAGCGTTGAAGCTCCGCAGGTCGGAGGACCTGGCCAGACCGATTCGAGAGAGGCCACTGATAATGTCGGCGGTTTGCCGGGCCGAATCCAAGGAGAGCGTACTCACGGCATCTGGCCGCAGGTCTGGTCGCAGCATGCGCCCGGCGTACGTAGCTGGGAGTATAAGGTCAACTGCGGTGAAGCTGCCGGACATGAAGAACCGTGCTTCCTGTCCGATCTGACTTCGGTTGGGGTGACCACACCTTCCGGCGAGGTGATAATGCTGGAAAAAGACTTCAACACGAACGGGTTTTCTGGTGAAGTCACTCGCCGGTGGGTCCTCTACGGCCCACAGGATGGTCAGCTGCCTGAGCAGGGCGATTACGTTTTCAGCTATTTTCATGGCGACGAAATCGCATACGAACAGGTGGTGCAGTACAAGTCCGACGTTATCTCGTACCCGACCGACGTCACGTGGACGCGCTCAGGGGGCGATCTCAAGGTCAGTTGGTCCCCACCGCCCGAAGCCTCGAAAGGCATGCACTACAAGGCGATCATATGGCAGGTCGAAGACACACCCGAATCGTTCGTTTCGCAGGTGTTTGACTGGAAGCAGAGATCAGGCGATCTACGTGACGTGCCGCTTCTGGTTGGTGGAAAATATTCTTTGAACGTCGCTATTTTCTTCGACGACGGCTACGCCTACAGCGATTACGTCATTTTTGAATGGCCGGAAGGGTAAGTGCTGGCAAGGACCCGTCACACCCACGGTGCGCCCCCTGTTCATGCCGATTCGTATAGACTCCGCTGCCGAACGCATATTCACTTGTGAACCCGAGCGGCACGGAGGCCCTTCATGGCAGACACGACGTACGGTAATGGCGATTTCGTTTACGAACTGGTCCCAAACTGGGCTAAGCTGCCCGAGGGGTGGGTTTTCACACAGGTCGCCGCCGTTGCCGTGGATGCCGACGACAACGTCTACGCTTTCAACAGGTCGGAACATCCAGTAATCGTTTTCGATCGCGAAGGAAATTTCGTCAAATCCTTCGGGGAAGGCGACTTTCCAAATGCCCACGGAATGTGTTTCGCCAACGACGGCACACTGTGGCTTGCTGACAACGGTGATCACACGGTAAAGCGCTATACGACCGACGGTGAGCACCTGATGACGCTCGGCACGCGTGGTGTGCCCGACGAAACCGGAGGGCCGTTCAATAAACCGACCGATGTCACAGTAGCTGCGAACGGGGATGTGTACATTTCAGACGGGTATGGCAACACCCGGGTCCACGTGTATACAGATTCTGGAGAGTACAAGTTCGGGTGGGGCCAGACGAACGGGCTTCCGGGCGTGTGGAACGGCGATTTTAACCTGCCGCACAACATCTGGATTCACAGGGACATTGTTTACGTCGCTGACCGTGAGAACCATCGGGTGCAGCTTTTCAATCTTGACGGCAAGCACTTGAACACCTGGACTGATTTTATTCAGCCGACGGACATATTCATCGACGACAACGACATCGCATATGTCGGTGAGCTTCGAAACCGGGTTTCGATTGCCGATCTAAACGGCAACGTGCTATCGCGGTGGGGTCGGTTCCCATCGAAAGAGCCAGGGCAGTTCTACGCTGCCCACGGTATCTGGGCCGATTCTCATGGCGATGTGTATGTCGGTGAGGTTCTCGAAGGCCAGCGACTACAAAAATTCCGCCGGGTACGTTAGTCGATACGGTAGATCAATCCCGCAGAAACCTCTTCGACAACGACGTGTTCTTCGCCGGAAATTCCCTTCGGGATTTGCTTCAGAATTCACGGTAGTTCGGCATGTTTGCTAATTCGACGCCGCCTGATCAATTCGTATACTCGGTAGATGTTCATTGGCAATGTTGAAGTAAAAGGGCTCGCACGCCTGGCTCCGATGGCTGGAATTTCCAATGCCGCATACCGAATTGTGGCGAGGGAGTGTGGCAGCGCGTTGACGACCAGCGAGGAGATCGACGCGACCGGCATTGCCAGCAACAACAGCAAAACCCGGTACGACATCGCCAAGTACCTACCCGAAGAAAAACCGATCGCTCTTCAAATCCTCGGGTCGAATGTCGAAACTCTCGTTCCCGGCGCACAGTGGTTACAGGACACCGGAGCCGACATCGTCGATCTGAACATGGGCTGTCCTGTTCCAAAGATCACCAAGACAGGTCGCGGTTCGGCAATGATGAGGGACGTCGAGAAGACGTCCGAGATCCTGGCCGCGATGCGGAAGGTGCTGACCGTGCCTTTCACGATCAAGATTCGCAGTGGCTGGGACCAGGAACACCTGAACGCAGTCGAAGTGGCGACAATGGCCGAAGACGTCGGCGTTGACGCGATAACCGTGCACCCCCGGACACGTGCTCAGCGGTTCACAGGACTCTCGACGTGGGACATGATCGCCCAGGTTGTCGATGCCGTGAAGATCCCGGTAACAGGTAATGGCGACGTGAAGTCGATGTCGGACGCCCGCAGAATGCAGGCTGCGACGGGCTGTGAGTCGGTCATGATTGGCCGGGGCGCGATCGGCAAGCCCTGGATTTTCGACGAGACGTTCGAGGATCTATCACCGGAAGGCAAGTACGACTATCAAACCCGGGTAATCAATCGCCATATGCCGCTGATCATGGAGCACTTCCCAGAAAAAGTTGGGCTCATTCAGATGCAGCGGCACCTGTCGTGGTATGCGGGAGGACGTGATCGTGTTCGATCGTTCCGTGTCGAACTATTCGCGACCCGAACGTACGACGAGGCGCGTGACGTGTTCGATCGCTACTGGGAGTCGGTAAATCCTGCTGTTTCGGCCCAGCCGCACTTCGCCGCTGTTTAGGGATCGCATGCCGATATTCCTGCCGCCTGACCGATCAAACAACGTTGACGGGTTGCCGACCTCAGCTACTCAGGCAAACGCCCCAGGGGAGGTTAAACCGTTGGCAATGGCATATCGTCACCCGTTGCGTCCTGCCAGATCCTGATGCGGGCAGCCATATCGCGGACCCGATCGCGATGCTCTGGCCGGTCGAACAGGTTTTCTAGCTCGGCGGGATCGGTGTTCAGGTCGTAGAGCTCGCACTGGTCCCCGGGCGATAGATTTAGCTTCCACCGATCGCCTGTCACGACGCCCCTCCACGGGATCGACACCATCCGGTTGATCTCCGGCGAGCCGAGATTGCGATCGCCCATTCCGTTCCACTGGATGAAAACATCGTTGCTGGAAAGATCCGCCTCGCCGCGCAGAACCGGACGGAGCGAGTTTCCTTCGAGGTGCTCCGGGATTTCGCTGCCTGAAAGATCGAGCAGGGTCGGTACAAGATCTACCTGGCCCACCGATCCCGGTATGCGTCGCCCCTGGTTGTCGTTCATCCACGGCACGTACATCAGCAGTGGCACATTTGAAGCTTCCTCGTAAAGCGACCGTTTCTCGAGCATGCCGTGATCTCCGGCCATTTCGCCGTGTTCGCTCGTGAACACAATGACTGTGTTGTCTGCCTGCCCGCTTTCTTCTAACGCCTCGAAAATCTTGCCCAGTTGACGGTCCACCAGCGTTACGTTTGCGAAGTACTGTGCGCGGAGCTTTCTGAATCCCTCTTCGGTCGTTGTATCGTGGCGGTCCCCTCCGGCTTCTCCGAGCGGATTGTTGCCACCACCCATGTAAAAATCTGATCTCAGTCGATTCACGAGTGCACCAGAATCAGGGCGTTTCCTGAAACCAGGGCCAACATCTATTGTGGCGGGATCGTAAAGACTGTTGAGCGGGCCTGTGTAGGGCGGGTGTGGCTCGAAAAAGTTCACATAGAGCAGCCACGGCTGATCGGCGTGTTCGCCGTCGGGGTACTCCCGAATGAAGTTCGATGCAGTATGGCCAAGGAAGCCGGCCTGGGTTTGCTCTTCTGTCAGCTCGGCCACACCGACCCATCCCTCGTACGAGACCTTCATCGAAGGTGGCTCGACACCGTGATCGCGGAGCCACTGGTTGTACGGGGCCTCCCGGTATCGGTACTCCTTACGGGTAATTCGAACTCGCTGGAAATCTTCGACTGCCACCCAGTGATCGAACCCGTGCTGCGCAATCATATCGTCGCCTAGATGCCACTTTCCCATGTGGGCGTTGTAATACTCTTCTGAAATCAGGTCTCCGATTGTTGGGATGTCGCGGTCGAGCGGAATGTTGTTGCGCTGTAGACCGGTGTGGAACGGGTACAGGCCCGTCATGATCGAGGCACGTGCGGGTGTACAGACGGGCTGTGTGACGTAGGCGTTTTCGAATACGAAACTCCGGGAAGCCAGCCTGTCAAGATTTGGAGTTTCTATCCAGTTGTTTCCGTAAGCGCGCATAGAGTCTCTGCGCTGCTGGTCGGTAAGAATGAAAAGGATATTGGGCTTTCGATCTTGCATTGCGAATCTATACTCGGATTTTATTTTCTTCGGGGCGCTGGTTGCGGGACTGGGTGCTGCCAGCCATCGGAAGGGTACGGCATCCCCGCTCGCGCGCAAGAGTTCGCGAAGTTAATCTGAATCTATGAACCTGCTTCTCCACAGGAAACTGGAAACCGATCGAACTCGAATCTCCCCGATTACTGCCGAGATCGCTGAAGGAATGCTGTCGAACGATATCGCAGCGCTTGAAACAGGATACGGACTCAGATTTCCACTACCTTTCAGACTTCCGCCGATGATGGACGATTTCTTACCGGCGGCGATCCAGCGGTTGAAATACGAACCCGGCCAGGCTGGCTGGTGGGGCTGGCTATTTGCCGAAAAAAACACGAGGGTCGTGCTTGGTGTGGTTGGTGTCAGCGGCCCTCCCGACACGACGGGAGCTGCCGGAATCGCGTTTTCGATCTATCCCCAGAACGAAAATCAGGGCTACACGAAAGAGGCGGTCAAGGCTGTGGCCGACTGGGTTGTCACGCAGCAAAAAGTTAAGTCTTTGCGCATGACGATTCATCCGAAGAATTACGCCGCGATTCGAATCGCACAACACGCGAGGTTTGAACTCAAGCGAACGGTCGTCGACCCTGTTGTCGGTGAAGTTCACCTGTATGAGGCGAAGAAGCGAATTATTCTTCCGCCGCCCTCGTTGTTGTTTTAGACAGGCCTTATCGATGCCCGTTCATTCCATCTGTGTCGTGACCTGACGCAGTGCAGGCACTAGAATCTCTGTTGTGCTTTTTGGCACTACCGAAAGTTCAGGAGATTCACGTGACCGGCGAGTCTGAGGCAACCGCGGAAGTCAGGTTCGAGACGACCGTCAAGAGGAAACGTGAAACTCGCCCCTGGGGGACGTTTGAAATCCTGACGAGCGGTCCCGGGTTCCAGACGAAACGCCTGACCGTGAACACGGAATCTCGACTTTCACTGCAGTGGCATCGACACCGTGACGAAACATGGGTAGTAGCCCGCGGCACAGCGAAGGTCACCGTTGGCGCCGACGAAAAAACATTAGGCCGTGGCCAATCGATTTCTGTCGCACGCAATATTCACCATCGAATAGAGAACATCTCTTCTGTTGAGCCGCTGGAGATTATCGAGATCCAGACTGGCGATTACCTGGGCGAAGACGACATCGTTCGAGTAGAGGACGATTTCGGTCGGGTTGGGTAGAGGAGGCAGCGCGACCTTTATTGCTGCGCCAGGGCTGAGTGGGCCGTTGCATTTACACCGGCAGCCGATCTCCTGAGCAGAAATTGCCCCGTAACCTAACCCAGCGCTGTTCGTGATGGAAAGCGCTGGGGTCATGTTGCGGCCGAATCGTGACTACTTCAGGGCCACGCTACCATCGCTGCGGATTGGTGGCGGGGTGTTTGCGGGATCGAACGGGTGCATGCTCGGCGCCTTATCGTTGAACTCGACCCCGAGTCCGGGTCTTTCCGACGGCGTATACCAGCCGTTTTCCAGCTTGATGATCTCGTCGACCATGTCGCGCCTTGGTGGGAGCTCCTCCTGCACCGATTCCTGAACGTCCCACGAAGGTGACGAAATGGCCAGCGCAATACAGGCCGCCGTGGCTATCGGGCCCTGGAAGTTATGCGGGCAGATTTTAATGTGATGAGCTTCAGCAATCGTCGCAATCTTCTTCACACCGGTAATACCACCGGCCACCGCGATATCGGGTTTGAAGAATGCACAGTTGGTGACCTGTGCGTACTCGCGAAACTCCCAGATCCCCATATTTCGTTCGCCAACTGCGAGCGGAAGTCGCATTTTCCTCGCCACTTCACCCATCGCCACAACTGAATCGGGAACGATTGGGTCCTCGATGAAATACGGCCTGAGTTTCGCGACTTCATCACAAAATGCGATCGCCTCGTGCGGCTGCATGTTTCGGTGGATTTCAATGCCAATGTCGAAGTCCCATCCCACCGTCTCGCGCACCGCACCGACCATTTCAACCGCAAGCCCGATCATCTTTGTGTAGGTAAGTTCAGCCCAGTTTTTAGGCATAGGTGTGAACTTCAGGGCAGAAAATCCCTGGTCAAGGGCCTTTTTAGCTCCGGCCGCGCACTCTTCGGGTGTGTTGCCACCGATCCCCTGCGCAATTCCGCGGACCTTCTGGCGTACCTTACCGCCCAGCAAGTCCCAGACAGGAGCCTGGAGGCGTTTGCCCTTGATGTCCCACAGGGCCATATCAATGGCGCTGACAGCGCCACCAATGCTATTGCCCCGGAAAGCCGAGTTATAGCGCCAGATATAGCTCCAAATATGTTCCGTGTCGGCGGGATCCATGCCGATTAGTGCGTCGGCAAACCCGAGAATCGTTTGCTCGGCCGCTTTCGGATATGACCAGTAGCACGATTCACCAATACCCTGGGTCCCATCGTCTGTCGTGATGCGCACGACAAGATAACGGGATACAAAAAACGTTTCGATCTTTTCTATTTTCAATTTGTTCTCTTTGGGATTCGGGCCATCAGGCCAGTCAGCGCAGTGGGCCGGTGAATATGTGCGTCAGGAATTGTTAAATTTTCCAGTGGGCGTTGATGCTCGCCTCGTACTGTGAAGTTTCTTCGTTTTCGATCTCTTCGACGGTGACCGGTCGGCCGAGTACCGACGATTCGAGAGCAGCGTTGCAAACCGCCAGGTCCTTGCGGCCAACGTAGGCGTCTACCTCTGGCGTTGTTCCGTCGGCGATGCACTGTCCAAGCTCGTAGTACTCAAGCGCTACGAGGAATCGGTCGGCGTCCTCGAACGGAGTGGTGTACGAGCCCATCCTGTCGCTGCCGAACAGTCGGGCTGGCAGTTCGTCGAGATGGCAATCTGGCACCAGTTCCAATACCTCATCACCGGTCACTTTCCCGACGCCGTCGATCGTCAGAGTAAGAGGATCGCCCCTTCGTTGTTTGGCAGGTTCGATCGAACCTTTGCTGCCGTAGATCACTCCGTACTGCGTCGGCTGACCGTGGGCTGCGAAGAACGAGGTCCACTGACCGACGGCCCCGCTTTTGTACTTCAGCGTCGAGATGACCATGTCTTCAGCATCGGCGTCAATTTCGTCGGGTACTTCGTTTGCCCAGTGATCGTAGAAGTTCGCAACGCCTATTCGATCACCCCTGTATCGCTTCGGTTCCCAGACTTTTGATACTGCAAACACCTCGATGATGTCTCCAAGGTAGTACATCATCTGGTCGACCGCGTGGACACCGGCGTCGACGAAGATCCCCCCTATGTTTTTGTAGTGCCGCCAGGGCCAGATGATGATGTCGTTGCCGCCTCGTGCCGAGCCAAGCAAGAAGCTGTAAGGCTTGCCGATTGCACCCGAGTCGATCACTGCCTTGTTTAGCCGACACATCGGATCACGCCGCTCTTGCTCGCCAACGCTCAGCACCTTACCGCTCTTTTTCCATGCCTCGATAACCCGGTTGCAGCCCCGAACCGTGAGTGAAAGTGGCTTTTCACACAGCACGTTGTAGCCGAGGTTGAATGCTATTTCCGCGACCACGTGGTGCGAACCGGAGTCGGTGGTGATATCTACGGCTTCAATGTCGGGTCGTTTTTTTTTCATCTCTTCCATCGAGGTGAAGACTTCAGGGCGACTGCCAAGCATCTCTTCAGCATTGTCCGCCAGGTGGATGGCGTTCTCTTGACGGGTGTCGCACACGGCGACCAGTTCAACGTTTGCCATCCCACTCTCGTAAAGAGCGCCGAGGGCTCGCAAATGACGACCGCCCATGCCGCCTGCCCCAACGATCGCAATCGGAATCTGGACCACAGTTTCGCTCCCGCAGTTATTGCCGGGTCGATTTCGACCGGCTGCGCTCCCAGTTTTACAGCATCAGTAGAGTTCGCGGGGCCGAGCCAAGGCTACGTGGCACCAAACGACCGCCGAGCGCGCCCAGGCCAACAACCAGGGTTGCGAGCCACACAAAACATTCCCCGCTCTTACCTGTCCTGCACGCTGCCGTCGAAGCCGATTGGCGTGTCGAGAATTTTCGGGTTTTCTGGACCCGATAGCGCGGCCTCGTTCAGTTCGATTCCCAATCCCGGTCCATCAGGAACCGTGAGGTAACCGTCCTTCAGTTCAAGCGGAGTCACAAGCAAGTCGCTCTTTGGTGGTTCCGACTCACCGGTGTATTCCTGCAGCGCAAAGTTGGGTATGCAGGCGTCGAGTTGGACACAGGCCGCGGTACTAACCGGCGAGAGTGGGTTGTGAGGTATCACCTTTACATGATGTGCTTCGGCCATCGCAGCTACCTTCTTGCAGCCGGAAAGACCGCCGCAGAGACACAGATCAGGCCGAACGTACGAGGCAGCCCCGGCTTCGAGCAGCTGTTGGTACTCAAAAATCGTTGTAAATCGTTCACCAGTTGCTATGGGAATATTGCACTGGGCGGCAACGTCCCCCATGATCGCGGGGCTGTCGGGGAGCATTGGATCTTCGTAGAAAAACGGATTGAACTGTTCGAGCCTTCGACCCAGCCAGATACTTTCAGCAGGGGTCATTTGACGATGAATTTCGACACAGATGTCGACCTGGGTACCGACAGCTTCCTTCACCGCACCAACGCGGGCCACAGCCTCGTCCGCCCACTCGGTGTAAGACTTATGCAGGTAGTAGTCCTTCGCGAATGGGGTGAATCGAACGGCTGTGAAGCCGTCGGCAGCCGCAGATATTGCACTGGCGACGAGATCGTCCTTTGTAGCGCCCCCGACGTGCATGTAACAACGGACCCTGTCGCGCGTTTTTCCACCCATCAAGTCGTAAATGGGTACACCCAATCGTTTGCCCTTGATGTCCCACAACGCGATATCGATGGCTGAGAGCGCTCCCTGCACGACAGATCCCATGAAATGCGACGAGCGGTACAGCCACTGGTAGTGATGCTCGATAAAGTTCGGGTTTTTGCCCACCAGGTATTCGGCCATCGTGTCGACCATGGTCTTAGTTGGTCGCTGCCAGCCGTGAACGCCACCTTCCCCGATTCCGACAGTCCCGTCTTCACAGTAGATTCGGATCAACAACCAGCGGTCCCACAGGATGGTCTCTACTCGTTCGATCTTCGTCGATGCAGGCATTTCTTGTTCCGATCAATTCGTGAGTTGTGTTGAGAGCTCTCCGGCTTCAATATGGTGCCGAGAAGGTAGCCCTAAATTGGAGCGGATACAAGTTCAATCGGGTTTGTAATGCCACGCGACCGGGGTTATAACGGCCGTCATCATCTATCGTCGTGATGTGGTCGTAAGAATGAAGAACAAATTGCTCGATCTCGTAATAAAGGGCGCAAGGGTCATGGATGGAACGGGATCGGTTGGCGTTGTTCGTGACGTCGGGATCAAGGGAGATCGCATCGTCGATATCCGACCAGGCATCGAAGACGAGTCCTCGGAAAAACTGGACGCTTCGGGATTGACGCTGGCACCCGGATTCATCGACGTCCATTCACACGACGACTTTCATGTCCTGATCGAACCAGAAGTTCGTCACAACATCCTGCAAGGCATCACAACTGTGATAGTCGGTAACTGCGGGTTCGGCGCGGCTGGTTCTGAGGCCGGTAAGGCTCAGATGAGGGCTATCAACGAACCGAGTGCCGTCCTGCCTGACTGGGCAAGATATGCCGGTTACCTCGAAGAAGTTGATAAGACTTCCCCGGTGCTGAACGTCGCCGCACTCGTCGGTCACCACACGGCCCGGCGTCAGGCGATGGGCGGCGTGGAAAACCGACCACCGACCGAAAAAGAGTTGAATGACATGCTGGCCAGTGTCGAAGAAGGTATGGCGGCCGGGGCTGTCGGTATGTCGACCGGTCTGGTCTACGAACCCGGACGGTACGCAACGACCGAAGAAGTCATCGCGCTTGCGAGGGTTGTCGGACGTCACGGCGGCCTCTACGTATCGCACATGCGCAACGAGGGATCGGGCCTGCTGGATTCGGTGCGCGAGACCATTCACATAGGTGACGCTGGCGGCTGCGGTGTCGAGATTTCTCACCACAAGGTAAACGGTGAGGCGAACTGGGGCATGGTCGTTCAATCCCTCGAATTGATCGAGAAAGCCATCGCCGAAGGTAAGAATGTTACGGCCGATCAGTACCCGTACACCGCCCGCAGCACGATGCTGTTCGCACTTGTGCAGAACGGCACGTTTTCGAGTGGCGAGGGCGGTGCAATGGGCAAGTCTGCGCCATCCGACGTGTTGTTGGCTTCAGTGCCGGGACGACCTGAGTACGAAGGTCGAGACCTTCAGAGTTTCGTGGAGGAGTTCGATCTCCCCGGAGAAGAAGCGGCCAACAAATTGCTCTCGGATATCTCACACGACATCCTGGTAGCAGCATTTGGCATGGGTGAGGGCGACGTGCGGATGGTGATGGCTCATTCGTCGACAATGATCGGCACCGACGGTCTCGACCGTGGGTCGAAGCCGCATCCACGGGCGTGGGGCACCTATCCACGGATCCTCGGGAAGTACGTTCGGGACGAGGGTGTCATTTCACTCGAGAACGCCGTGTACAAGATGACGCACATGCCCGCCACCAAGTTCGCGATCGCGGATCGCGGATTGGTCAAAACGGGTTGCTACGCCGACCTGGTTCTCTTCGACCCGGACACGGTGCTCGATTCAGCCACTTACGAAAATCCACGTGTCGGGCCGGTCGGTATGCCACATGTGATCGTAAACGGGGAGTTTGCAGTGCGCGATGGGAAGCACATGGGATCGCGTACCGGTCGTGCACTTCGTCGGGGCCAGAAGTAGCCAGGGCCAGTATTTTTGAGAGTAGACTTCGCCCGCGCTTGAAGCTTCGTTCCACACCCAGGACGGTTGTGTCGCTCGAAGCACACATAAAACCACTATCAATCTGCCAGATCATGCCACCAGAAATAATTGAATCAGTGTCCGTAACCCCGATTCCGTCGAGTTACCAGAAAGAGCTCGGCAAGAACGCATATGCCGATAATCGAGGCACCCAGTGGCTGGAATGGGTGGTGCGAGCGAAGAGCACGAACGGTGCTGAGGGTATAACGATTGCGAACCGTTTTATGCGTCAAAGCACCGTGGAAAAACTGCTTGCCTTTTTGAAAAGTGCGCTGCTCGGACGTGATGTGAACGATCTCCTGGAGATATCAGGTGGAGTCGTTACCGGGGCTGGGCCAAGTATGAATCGGTGGTACAGGCACAACGGATGGTTATCGATACTCGCCTTTGATCTTGTCGGAAAAATTCGAGGGGTTTCGGCGATCGACCTGCTTGGCGGCAAAAAACACGACTCTGTCCCGGCATACGATACAACGCTCTATTTCCAGGACTTCCTGAATCCTGAAAAGAGCGCGCAACAGGTCGGGGATGAGGCAGGCCAGGCCGTAGACGATGGATGGCGGGCCGTGAAGATCAAGACGGGCCGTGGGGGTCGCTGGATGATGCCCGAGGCCGGGATGCGTCGAGATGTCGACGTTGTGCTATCGGTTAGAGAGGCCGTGGGGCCCGACGTAAAAATCTACGTCGATGCGAACTTCGGTTACGACCACCACCTCGATCTGCTCGATCAGTTCATCAGGGAAGTGACGCCGGCCAATATATTCTGGTTTGAAGAGATGATTACCCAGGACGTTAACGGCTACCGGGCGATGCGCGAAATGCTCGCCATGCACGGTTCTAAGGCGTTACTTACGTGTGGGGAGGTCGATCGGGCGCCAATTTCGGAGATCTTCCAGGACCTGATTGACGAAGACTTGATCGACGGATACCAGCCGGACATTGTCAGCCACGGTTACCTGGGCTGGATGGAGATCGAACGGCAACTAAAGAACACCGCCGTGCGTTCGATTCCCCACAACTTCGGAAACGGCTCTTTCGGCACCTACGCCAGCATCGTGTTCGGAGCGGCATCGGAAACTTACGTGTCGCTGGAGGATGAACGAATCCTGCCGCACTTCCTGACCGCTCAGCCGGAGTTCAGCGAAGGAGCGTATGCACTTCCTGATGGCGCAGGACTTGGTGTCGACATCGACGAGTCTGGATATGCACCGCATGCCAGGCACGAGTTCAGGGTGGAGGCATAGTCATGGCCGGCCTGGATAAACACATCTTCAACAAGATTCAGATCACGCCTGTAGAGACCTACTTTGGGTCACCCGGAAAAGGACGTATCGTCGGCCGTAACTCCAAGAGTGAGAACTACGGGATCAACCAGCGTGAATGGCTGCTGCAAATCACAACCGACTCGGGGCTGGTCGGTTTGAGCAACGCTCGCCCAGCGCTGAACAAAATTCCGTTGAGTGTGCTGTACGACGACCTCAAGGGCCTGATCGGGCAGGAACTGTCAGGGTTCTTCGCAGTGTCTGGTGGTCGGGTGACAAACATTAACCCGCGCTGGTCCGATCTGATCGACCGCTATGGCTTCCTCGACGTTGCACTTTTCGACCTGATCGGGCAAGCGCTCGGCCAGCCCGCTTATTCGCTGCTAGGTAGCAAAGTCAGAGACACGGTGGAAGGCTACGACTCAAGCCTTTATTTCCAGGACCTTGTGAATCCCGCCGAAGGAGCATATGCAGTTGCCATCGAAGCTGCCGGGGCCGTCGACAAAGGCTGGCGCGCTCTCAAGCTCAAGCTGGGGCGCCCCGGCAAGTGGTTCGAGCCGTATGCTGGGACCCGACGGGACATCGAGATTGTCGAAACGGTGCGGGAGGCGGTTGGTCCGGACATCAAAATACTTGTCGATGCGAACAATGGCTATGACGGGCGGCCAGACCTCCTCGAAGATTTTGTACGCGGGATCAGTGAACTGGATGTTTTCTGGATGGAAGAGATGGTGACCGAGGAGATCGCCGGATACCAGAAATTGAAGGAGTGGCGTGACAGGTACACGCCGAAAACGCTGATTGTTGACGGCGAGGGCGACAAGGGGCGAGATACGATCTACTGGCATTTGATTGAGTTGGGACTGCTCGACGCCATTCAACCTGACATGCTTCACATGGGATTCTGGTATTTCCACGTCCTCAACCGGGACATTGAAGATTCAGGTTATGACACGCTGATAGCGCCACATAACTACAACGCAGCTTATCTTGGTCTTCGTGCCGACATCCAGTTTGGGGCTGTCACTGAACGCTTCGTCCTGGCAGAAGACTCCACGTTGAATTTTGAGCTGTACCGGGGTCCTGAATATCGTTTTGAAGATGGAAGGTATGCGGTTCCATCGTCACCGGGCCTGGCCGTCACCATTGATCAGGAACTCTATGACCGAGTTTACAGGCAACACGAAACAGTGATCAGTTGACCGGCTGGTCACTCACCTAGATAGGAACGAATACAAACGGTGAAGGTACTGATAACTGGAATCACCGGCCGGGTTGGCGCGAACGTCGCGCAGAACTTTCTTGAACGTGGTCACGATGTACGCGGTTTCGTCTGGCCCGGAGACCGTCAGGCCGAAAAAATGAGACTAATAGGGGCCGAGATCGTTGCAGGCGATCTTGCAGACTCGACCGATGTGCGAACAGCCGCTCACGGACAGGAAGTGATACTCCACCTGGGTGCGGCGTTTCAGGCTGGTGGTCCGTTCACACCCGAGCAGTACATGGACACGAACGTCAAAGGCACGTTCAACGTGCTGGAGGCCGCACTTGGTTTAGGCGACCGGCTAAAGCATGTGATCGTCACCAGTACAGACGCGACGATGTTCAAATACCCGCCCACCGGCATAGACGATCCGATCGCCGAAGACTCGCTCCCGCTGGTGACCACCGACTGGTACGGCTACTCGAAAGTCCTCTGTGAAAGTCTGGCAAGTCGTTATTACCGACATGATCAACTCCGAGCGACGGTAATACGTTTTGCCAACGTCTGGGGAGCAGGCGAAATTCTTAAGTTTCCATCCTTCCATCTGTCGACATTCCTCAATCAGTTTGAAAAAAGGACCGATGCCGCCGGGCAAGCAGCCTTCGAGAAGCTGAAGGCAGAAGATGCAAAAAGCAACGGAGGGCCGCGCCTGATCGTCGCGCGTGACGCCAACGGCCGGTCGTGGAAGAAACACAACATCGAGGTACGCGATATCGTCCATGCCTACGAGCAGGCGGTCGGCAACCCGAACACATTTGGCAACGTCTACCAGATCGGAGCTAAAGAGCCGTTCACCTGGGCAGAACTCATCCCGTACATGTCGGAGAAAACTGGCATACCGTACTCGGTCGTAGACCTGCCAGCGACGCCCAACTACTACGAATACGATCTCTCGGCCGCTCGCAACGATTTCGGTTACGACCCGCAACTATCGGTGTTCGATATGGTCGATGAAGCTATCCGTTACAACTCTGAGGGTGGTGGCGGAATAATTCCGACCAGGGTGTAGGACCGGGGGTGTCGTGCTACAGACGGTCGTTTCTTTGCACGGCGCCGGGGTGGTTTCGGGTCGCGCCGTTCAGGCTCTGACCCGGTTCATGGCAACGTAGATGCCTACGCCGAGCCCTATATACGCGACGATGTTCAAGAACAACCCGCCCGGTACTCCAAATACGGACGCTACGTTGATTCCAACAAACCACGCGAGGAACATCGTGACAGCCGCTACATATCTCAGCCGCGGATCCAGTTTGTACTTTCCGGCCCTTCGAACAAACTCGCCTACCGGCACGCCCGCAAACCCCATTACGAGCGAAGTTACGACGTTTCCAATCTGCCAGTTAAAGGGCAGGTTCCACAGCAGCCAGACCACAACAGCATAGGCAATGCCGAATACAACGGCGGCACCCAGCGACAGGGCGATCGTTGTTGTAAATTCCACCGACGTAGATCTGAATATCGGAGCTCGACCGATGCTGGCGCAGTCGGGGCAGCGGGCGCCCACGGGAGACTGGACCATACACCGAGGACAAATCAGGTCACCGCACCTGCCGCACCGCAGGTTGGACGCGATGTCAGGGTGCCGCAGACAGGTGCTGTCGAAATTCTCGTTGGTCATGGGCAGATCAGGATACCCAGAAAGCGTGGAGATGCCTCTATCAAAACGCGGTCGATTATAAGGCAGGCGATCGGTTATTCAGGCGAACGTTTGAGCCATTCTTCCCGATCGGCGAGGTCGCGATCGAATAGTAGCCGCGTCCAGAGCAGTGAAGCGGTGATTCTGTTGTCGGATCCAACGAGCGTGTTAGATGTCATCCGCTTGGCAGCGGTTACGAAGGCGAACGCGATCGAGAACCAGACGATCTCGATCGGGAGGTTCAGCAACGCCGCCCAGACTGGCATGGCGATCACGGCGATCAGCCACCAGACGGCGGAATCCTTCCAGGGGGTAAACAGGACCCCCAGCGCTGGAACCGATCCATAAACAACCAGCAAAGGGAAATTCAACGCACCTGTGGCGCCGAGGACTGTGGCCATACCGCGACCGCCCTGGAATCTGGTGAATATGGACCAGTTGTGGCCGACCACGCCTGCGATTCCTGCTGCAGCTTCTACGCCGAGTCCGAGTCCAAGCACTTTTTCCGATGCGATAAATACGGGAAGTGCGCCCTTGACAAGAATATCGAACGGGGCGACGGGAACAGCCCACCAGGCTCCGACCTGGGCTGCCAGGTTAGAAGACCCCAGGTTTTTAGAGCCGTGTTCGCGAATGTCGACTCCACCCACCAGCCGCCCCACCAGGTACGAACTTGGAATCGAGCCGACGAGATAGACCCCGAGCACGAATGCGACGGCGATGAGCGTGTCCGAGTAGTCCACCGGGTTCACGCTAACCCATCAGGTACACACCCGACATTCGAGCCGTGAAGCTCACGGGCGCGCAGCAGGAGCTCGCCGGGAGTGTCCGGAGGTGGTCCATTGGTCCCCGGTTGGACCTCGTTCTCGGCTCCTAGAGCGTGATAGTCAGTCCCGCCACAGGGCACAAGATTGTGACGAGTAGCGATATCCAGGTAGCGATCTCGTCGCTCACTACCGTACTTTTCTGCGTACACCTCAATGCCCGCGAGTCCGGCCTCAAACAACTGTCTGCACAGGTCAGCGAGCCGGTTTACTGTTCGAGGATGTGCTATGACGCCGATTCCTCCGGCAGAATGAAGGAGCTCCAGCGCATCAACCGGATGAAGTTTAGGGCGAGGGACCCGCGCAATACCCTTATCGCCGATAAACCGCACAAAGGCTTCTGCTACGGTCTCCACGTGCCCTGCTTCGACCATCGCCAGCGCGATGTGTGGTCGGCCGACAGATCCACCGGCGAGTTCGACAACTCGTTCCCACGAAACCGGACGGCGAAGTTCAGTGAGCCGGTTGACCATTGCCTGCGCCACTTCGACGCGTTCGATTCGGAACTGTGTGAGAGTCGCCTGTAGCTCCGGGTTTTCGGGATCGATGAAGTATCCGAGCAGATGCAGTTCAGAATCTTCGGTTGCGGTACCCAGTTCGATACCTGAAATGACACTCAAACCCGGATAGAGACGCGACGTTTCGATCGCCTCGTTCAGACCATCTGTCGAATCATGATCGGTGACCGCGACGACTCGCAGGGAAGTATTTGCAACCTGAGTGATGAGCTGGGTTGGAGAAAGCATGCCATCGGAGGCCGTGGTGTGGAGATGAAGGTCGAGGTGCATGGAGGCTACAGGTCTCCTTCGT
>JAQBVG010000036.1 GCA_027623655.1 Chloroflexota bacterium | reverse complement strand
GAAATCGAACATCAGACGGACTTGATCGGGCATCAATTTACGTCAGAGCGCTGAGTTCTGACAGATCCCAATGGCAGCCCCCGTATGCGAAATCAAAGTTGTGCGTGAGTTTACCGCATCGGAAATTGTCGGCTGTGATAACAATTAGCGATGGCGCTCAGGCAGAAACCTTTAGCAATCGAGGCACCGCGTGCTGGTGGAGCTATTCGGGAGCGGTAGCCCATTCGATGGCTGCGGCCTGCATTGCCTGAACACCTGATTTGAATGCGCCGAAGTCGATTCCGTAGTTCCAGTCTGTCCAGAGTTCATCACTGACGATAAGCATGTTGCAGGCGGCGATCCCTCGAAATTGTGCGAGACGATACATGGCTGACGATTCCATATCGACACCAAGGATCCCGTGATCGATATGTCGTGCGATGTCGTCGCTCATTTCACGATAGAAGCCGTCCGTTGTCCACCAGTCACCGCTAGCGCTTCGACCGCCGTGATTCTGGATCAACGGTTCCAGCGTGGTGCGCAAATCCTTACTGGCGGTCGGCGGTTTATCGTTGGCGTAGTGAGCGGATGTGCCCTCGTCAATCACCTTGACAATATCCGGGATCAGCACGTCGCCGACCGGATGGGCAGAGTTGAGTCCCCCCGAAGCGCCAACACCGACGATGGATTCGGCACCGCAGGCGATCAGGTCTTCCATGACCATGACGGTGCCAGGTGCGCCGATAGGTGCGAATGCGACCGTGACACCGCCATTATCGTTGTCGACGGTGCGGAGCCAGAACGTATCGCTGAACATCGTTCGTGGGGCGGGCGTCGCGCCGAGTGCGTCGGCCAGTTCGTGCCCCCATTTTTCGGTCCATGTGAGCAATACCTTCTTGCCGACGCGTACGTCGTCAAATGTGAGGCCGCGTGATTTCAGGCGATTCTCGACTGCCTGGCGTGGGGTAAAACGTGGAGTCGACATACGAGATCAGAGCCCCAGTGGACCCTTGACCGCTGCCAGATAGTCGGCCGCACCGGCCTGCAGGAATTTCGGCGCCGAGTTTACGATCCATCGGACTCCGCGACCGTGCCAGAAAATCGTTTGCTCGGCGGTGACACCCAGCGTGCCGGCATGCTTTCCCGCATCGTGAATCCTTGTAACCAGACCCTCGATGGTGTCGACGACTTTTTCGTGCATTGTTTGTCCGGGCAGGCCGAAGTTCACCGAAAGGTCGCCCGGGCCAAGAAATATTGCGTCGGCGTACTCGGTTGCGATTATTTCGTCCTGGTTTTCGACGCCCTCCGGTGTCTCGATCTGCAAAGAAATGAACGTTTCCTCGTTAGCCTCTTTAATGTATTCAGCCATTGCCTGAAGGCCGAAGCGGGCGCTGCGGCCCGAGAATGCCCCCCGCCTGCCAATTGGCGGATATTTAACTGAATCGACTACTTTTTGAGCATCCTCTGCATCGTTGATCAACGGGATCATCACTCCAGCTGCACCGGCTTCGAGGTATCGCTGGATGTGCTGTTGCTCGTTCAGCCCGATTCGCAATATGGGAGTGGTGCCGGAGAGTTCAGCCGCACGAATCATGTTTTCGGCGGTTTCGTAGTCCATGGGCCCGTGTTCGCAATCGATGACAACAAAGTCGAATCCCATCCACCCCATCGTTTCAACCATTCCCGGTGAAGGGAGTCCAACGAAGGGACCAATCGCCGTGTTACCTGCGTTCAGTTTCTGCTTGAGTGTGTTCTTGTTCAAACGAAATACTCCGTGTAATCGGACGGGCCGAAATGATTCAACGTTCTGTTGCTTGCAGACGTTTGTTTGATCCTGCTCTGGCGAAACGAGAATACTCGCAAGGCGACCTCAGAGAAAGCCGAAACGACTGAAAGTAGGAACGTCTGGCAATTCGACGGCATCGAAAGGCTTGTATAGCGTTCGGTGCGTAACGGTCACTAACATGTAGAGGTGAGTTCAACGAGACAATATTCATCCGGGTCGTTCGACGCCGTACGCGAGCTTCTCGAAAACCAGATCCAAGAGGGACTCCACCCCGGCGCACAAATTTGTGTGCAACTTGACGATGAAATAGTGGCCGATTTCGGAGTAGGGGAGACCGTGGTGGGGAGCGGTGTGGCACTGACCGCCGACTCGATAATGCCGCTGTTTTCTTCGGCGAAGCCGATCACTGCGGTTGCTGTAGGGGTGCTGGTGGACTCGGGTCGGCTCAACTTTGAAGATCCAGTAGCGACACACGTTTCCGAATTCGCCGCGCATGGAAAGACGAACGTTCAGATCAGGCACCTGTTGAGTCATACGTCCGGACTGGCCGACGATTTTCTTGCGGACGGTGGCTCCGAAAGAAGTGAAGTTGTTGCCCGCCTTTGCGACTCCATTCTGATCGATGGTTGGAAACCCGGTGAAAGATCGGCATATCTCCCTGCTGCTGGATGGCACATGCTGGGCGAAGTAATCGAGCGAGCGAGTGGATCGTCGTTCGAATCGTTTGTCCGGGATTTTGTACTCGGTCCGCTTGGTATGGAGGACACACGCACGAATGTGGACTCAGCCCTGGCGAACGACCTGGGTGATCGGCTTGGAGTTATGCACGCCACACGCAGGCGTGATCCGACGTCGATGGTTGTCGATCCGGCTTATGGCCCCGAACGCCTTGGCCAGTTCGTTCGGCCCGGCAGCAGTTTTCATGGTCCGGCGCACGACCTGGTGAAGCTTTATTCGATGCTACTTCGAGGTGGGATTTCGCCGGGCGGTGAGAGGATCGTTTCTTCGGATGTTGTCGAAGCAATGACGTCCAGACAGCACGAGGGTCTGCTGGACGAGACCTTCGGGGTCGTAATAGATCGTGGCCTCGGATTCCTGATCGACAGCAAGCGGCATGGTCCGGTTGTACCGTATGGCTACGGACGTGCTGCTTCGTCGAGTACGTTCGGACACGGCGGGAAGGAGTCATCGACCGGATTCGCGGATCCCGAGCGGCGTCTGGCGGTTTCACTGATTTTTAACGGGATGCCCGGTGAGCCATCGCACGATCGTCGGACCAAGCAGGTACTGGCCGCGGTGTACGAAGCAGTTGGAGTAGGTTCTCAGGCAGAAGCTCAGTGACGAGGCTATTGCTCGCACACCACGCTGACTACTGCTCGATCAACGACGGTTGCAGCCGTCTGCGTTGTGGCGAATCCTGTTTTCGAGGGCGATCCAGATAGGTTGCTGGAAGCGTCCGTGGAAAGGTGGATCAGCTCTTGAAGACATCTTCCGAAATACCGTGGTCGATGAGAAGACGACGGGCCCGTTTCAGTATCGCGTCGGCTATTCGATGCCCGGCCTGATCAGCGCGAACAACGCACCACCTTGGATCCTGCTTCGACATTTCCAGGTAGCCAGTCCGAATTTTCTCGTGGAACTTTAGCGGGGCCTGCTCGAAGCGCCGTTCGCTCTCGTTGTCGACACGAGATGTACTGGTGCTTTCGAGCGCATCGAAGAGGCCGGGTTTATTGTCGACTCGGGCAAGGCTGAATTTAGGATCGGCGTCCAGCAGGACAGTCAGATGGGGTTTGAGCCCGGCTGTTGCAATATCGTTCAACAGCGTGATGGTTTCGATGTTCCCACCACGGGCGTAGCCCTGGTACGCAAGGGTCGAGTCGATGTAACGGTCCAGTATTACCGTCTTTCCTCGGTCCATGGCAGGGTGCACAAGTTCGAACATTAGCTGCGCACGGGCAGCTTCGAAGAGGAGCGTTTCGGCGAGAGGAGATGAGGAGTTGGCCCGTTTGATCCAACGCCTGATGTTGTTGCCGAGATCGGAACTCCCCGGTTCGTGAGCAAGGACTACGTCGATGCCGAGGCTTTCCAGTTTTCTGAATAAACGCTCTGCCTGGGTCGACTTTCCGACTCCCTCACCACCTTCGAAGGTAATCAAAATACCGCCGTCGACAGAACGCTTTTTCAGCGAGTCGCCATTCGGCCCGAAATCCAGGGTGGTCTGATCCCTCGCAGTCAAGTTGCATACCTTTTCTTGAACAGTATTCCGACCAAGGTCACGGTGCTAAACCTACCGCTTGCGACGCCGAATAACAACGCGTCGTGACGGTTCGCGGCCCATGCTGGCTGAGCCAAGGTTGTTGCGGGCCGCCAGACCGTGCTGCAACCTTCGAACGTACGGTGGCTGCGCCATTAGTTCGACTCTCTGTTCGCCCGCTACTACCCGACCAATGGCAGCTTCAGTTTCACTCAAGGCTGCTTTGGCCCGCCCGCCCATGTCGAGTTCGAGATTGTCGTCATCGTAGTTGAATCCATTCCTCGTCGCGACCGGCTTCTTGCTAAATCGCTTGAGGAACTGCTTAATCTGTTCTTTGGTGCCGCGTCGTAGCACGTGGACCATCACACCGTCGCGCTCAGCCTTGCGCACCGCCGTGGGTCGTCGAGTGTAGTGAGACTTTGTTGTGACGAGTATCTCGGCCCCGTCGGCGAATTCAACCACCTCTACAGGTGCAGACATCTCCGCAACTGCCTCGGCGATATCGTTATTCGGGATACCGAAAGCGTAAACCTTTGTGAGGACTGGCTGGTCAGGTTCCGGGCTTTCATCGTGTGCATCAGGCTCCTGACGAGCCCGATTTCCGCCGCTGCCTTCTGGTTGCCGTCGACCGTGGTCACGACCGGAACGGCCACGCGACAGATCGTTGACATCAAACGGGGCTGGGACGAACTCCGACTCGATGCCGGGTAGTTCTTCGATGTGTGTTTCAACGGTCCCATCCGGCTGTAGTCGCCGTGCTTCCTGCGCTATTGAGATTCCCCGGAGCATACGGTCGACCGCGGTCCCGACTACTGGATGAACAGCAACGACGTTTCGCTCGCGAATCTCGACTACGATATCGAAAGTCGGGTCGTGCTTACGTTCCAGAACAGTCTTCTGGGTGCGTCGTCGCCGTGCTTCGATATCACCCAGTGTTACGGTCTGGGTGCCACCGACCAAGTCGGAGAGAGTCGGGTTCGAGACAACGTTTGTAAGTGAGTTGCCATGGGCGGTCGCTACCAGTTGAACGCCGCGTTCGGCTATGGTCCGGGCAGCGATCGCCTCAAGTTCGGTGCTCATTTCATCAATGACGATGACCTCGGGCATGTGGTTTTCAACGCCCTCAATCATCACGTTGTGCTGCAGGCTCGTGTTTGCGACCTGCATACGACGTGCCCGCCCGATCGCGGGGTGCGGGACATCGCCGTCGCCGGCAATTTCGTTCGATGTGTCGACGACAACGACACGTTTACCGGCTTCGTCGGCCAATACACGCGCCGTTTCGCGCAGGATCGTGGTTTTACCCACCCCCGGTCGGCCGAGTATCAGTACGCTCTTGCCAGAGCGGATCAAATCATCGATCAGGCGTACGGAACCGTAGACCGCACGGCCTACTCGGCAGGTCAGACCGACAGGCTCGCCGGCTCGGTTGCGCATCACCGAAATGCGGTGCAGTGTGCGCTCAATCCCGGCCCTGTTGTCGTCGCCGAAGTGTCCTACGTGATCGACCACATGGGCGATTTGATCTCGGCTGACTTCGATGTCGCTCAGCGGAACCTGTTCGCTCTGGAAGCGCGCCTCGGGATGCCTGCCCAGATCGAGTATCACCTCGACCAGTTCCCCGATGTCTTCGCGGCTCCGCAGCGCATCCGCTATCTCGGCTGGAAATATACCGATGAAAGCCTGGAGATCGTCGACGACCTGTGCGTTCGGATTAGCCAGTTGGAGGGCCTCCTATCTCTGTCGTTGTGTGATTAGCCAATCGCCGCCACTGCACTGACTGTTTCAGCAACAGTCCTGGCGAGCGTCTTTACCATGACGTCGTATTTTTGTTGCTCTTCAAAACCGAGTGATATGAGCAGCTGCGCGAGTGCCGGACCATATTCTGGCACGGTTGTAGAGACCGGCACATCCTTGCTTTCTGCCATTGCGGCAGCGACGATTCCCGGTAGCTCGGACCCGGTACGGGGTGCCCAGTTGACGGTGAACATATGACCCGAACGGGTGGAATTCCGTTGCATCAACGCACCGATGTTACCGTCGGGCAGGTCGAATATCCATTCCGTCGTTTTCCTGCCGAGACTCTCTAACCCGGCAGACCAATCCCCTGAGGTCTGCCCGATTCTCATGCGCACTCCGATGGGCTTGCTGACGTTGTGCATGCGAAACAGGGCCATCTGGTCGGCATGAGTCCGAGGCCTGAGTTGCAGGCCGTGATCTGGAATACCCAGTCGATTCAATGCTGAGTGCGCCGATTCGCAGCGATAGACAGTCTCACTGTAGATCGTCGTGAAACCTGCCTTTCGGGCCGCGTCCCACACACCTGACTCTGAGTCGGAATTTACTGGCACTCGCACGAAAATCCGCTGGGCGCCTGCCCCGGCCGCGGGAATCGCGATCTGTTCGAGAAGATCGAGCGCCTGGTCAACCCTCGACTTGCGTAAATAGAGTTCACCGACTTCCCAAACCTCCGGTCCCGAGCGTGGACCGGCTCGGAGCACGGCATCAATTCGCCCGCGACGGGCCTCTACCCAGCAGCTTTGCCACGCCCGTGGAGAGAGCGCAATTCCCGCGTATTTGACCGTCGGAAAGCTGCCCGGTCCGTTCCCCAGTGCACCTGCAAGATTGCACGTTTCACACCGGCCAGCGGACTGACTGAACTGTAGTAGTCCGGGTGAATCTGTTGGGTGCAGGTGGCGGATCATGCCTGGCTGGGGGTCCCCTCCGTGATGTCAGGTGATATTCGGATCCTGTCGTTCGCTGCTTCAGTAGCAAGTTCTACGAACAATTCATGCAATCGGGTGTCGCGAGTCAACTCCGGGTGGAACGACGTAGCGAGAATACGGCCATTCTTGACTGCGACCGCCTGTGTACCAACGCCGTTCTGAACGGAGGCAAGCGTTTCGACACCGACACCAACGTCGTTGACTATCGGTGCCCTGATGAACACCGCCTGCATTGGCGCGCCTTCGATTCCCTTGATTACCAACTCTTGCTCGAAGCTATCGACCTGTCTGCCAAAGTAGTTTCGTGAAACCCCAATGTCGATCAGGCCCAACGGTGTTGGGTACGGGTCGGTTAGTTCTCGCGCGATCACGATCATGCCGGCGCACGTACCCCAGAGTGCCATCCCCGATTCTACTTGCGACCGCAATCCGTCGATGAAATCGAACCGGGTCAACAGCTTCACGATCGTTGTGCTCTCTCCACCGGGGATGATCAGACCGTCAATCTCGGAAAGTTGTTGCACTTTCCGAACTTCGACAGCTGTGATCCCGATCAAGCCGAGCATATGAATGTGCTCGGCAAAATCGCCCTGCAGGGCAAGCACACCGATGCGTGGTCGCGACGGTGCGTTTCCGTTCAATCTGTTCACCAACCGCGGGTCTGAAGCTGATCCGCCTGAGGGATCTTGTTCGCTTCGATGCCCGGCATCGCGGTGCCGAGTCCACGCGATATTTCGGCCAGCATGTCAGGGTCGTTGAAGTGGGTTGTCGCCCGAACGATGGCATCGGCCATTTTGGCGGGATTCGAGCTCTTGAAAATTCCTGAACCGACGAACACACCTTCAACACCGATTTGCATCAACAGAGCGGCGTCGGCAGGGGTTGCGATTCCACCGGCGGCGAAGTTCACTACTGGCAGTTTCCCGGTACGGTGAACTTCAACGACAAGCTCGTAAGGTGCCTGGAAATCACGGGCCGCCGACATCAACTCTTCAGTCGGCATGTTCTGCAGTCTGCGGATGTCACCAAGAATCTGGCGTGCGTGGGTGACAGCGTGAACGATGTCGCCGGTGCCTGCCTCGCCCTTAGTGCGGATCATGGCTGCGCCTTCACCAATGCGACGGAGGGCTTCACCGATGTTGCGGGCACCACAAACGTAGGGCATTTTGTACTGCCATTTGTCTATGTGGTACTCGTTGTCTGCAGGTGTCAGGACCTCGGACTCGTCACAGTAGTCGACGCCAAGTGCTTCGAGGATTTGTGCTTCGACAAAGTGGCCGATTCGGGCCTTGGCCATCACCGGGATCGATACGGCGTTGATGATGCCTGAGATTAGATCTGGGTCGGACATTCGCGCCACGCCACCGTCCCGGCGGATGTCTGAGGGGACTCTCTCGAGTGCCATGACTGAAACAGCCCCGGCGTCCTCGGCGATCTTCGCCTGGTCCGGGGTGACGACGTCCATGATGACGCCGCCTTTGAGCATCTGGGCAAGGCCGCCCTTTACCCGCCAGTCACCGACTTCGGGTTTTGACATTTCTTTCCAACGCTGTGCACCCCTGGTGCCGTTGGTTTGGGTAGCGCTACTAGAGATCGTGGTTGCCATCTGATTCTGGTCCTTCCGGCTTTTGAAAACTGAACCTGGCCACGTAGTGAACCCGGTTCAAACTTGGATGAGCCCGCGACACCGAACCCGCGTCCCATCTTTGCGCCTGCGTGTGCGCATTGCTGGCAATTATACGCCGATGAACGGTTGTACATTCGATCGCGGGTGGACATGCGGTGTAGACCTGAAAAAGCCAAACCCCCGATCGGGCGCCATTGCCTGATCGGGGGCTGATTCGGAGGAGTCCGCTTTATGTGGCTAAGTGCAAGTGGGGCTGTCGTAGGCTTCCCAGTCTTCGAGTACTCCTGAGGGAGCCAGGCCGACCCTAAAGCCATTGCCGCCGGCGTAGTTCATCAGGTCGAACAACTTCGGGTCGTGGAGCTTTACGATCGCCACGATCGTGTTCCACGATCCACCGGGATCACTCACAACTTCATAGTCGAACGTGGCACCGGTGAACGCAGGGGTGCCAACTTCGTAGACCCAGGTGCCCTTGCCGTTCGAGCACCATTCCATGATCAGCGAGCCTTTGAAGACGATCTGCCTCGTGCCTGCGAGAAACTCTCTCCAGTGTGCAAGAACCTCGTCACTATCGAGGCGCTCAGCACCCTGGGCGATCTCCGCAGGAAATTCTGCTACGGGTTGGGCTCTCGTCTCCGACCGATATCTATCGGCAACATCCTGTGTCAACTCTTCGACCGGTGGCTCAACTAGCCGGTTGTTGCCGCCGTGGCAGAAGATGCTGTTGGAGTACCAGTCACCGTCAACCAGATTGAACGATTCGGTGAGTGCCTCGACTGCAGGTTGGTCGTTGCTGTAGCTATCTGCTTCGACCATTGCGGTGCCATCGTCGAAGATTCGCATTTCGGCGTTTCTGTAGTTCGTTGTACCCGAATCGAAAGACGGTTTCGCAAACGTCTCCCAGGTGAACTTGACCTGCTCGGCGGTAAACGGCTTGGCCAATCTCGGGTCGCACAGGGCAGCGAACGCTGCGTAGTTCTCTTCATTAAGCGCTTGAACACCGAGCCTGAACACGTTCAGGATTGCCGATTCGTTTGATCCCCGAACGGGCTCTAACGAAGGCACGACTGCTTCTTCGAGTGAGATCGGTTCCCTTTCATTGTCGACAACCGATTCCCTAACGCTTCCCGAATCCACTACGTTTTTTGACTCGCCGATGGTCGGTTCGACTCTGGCGGCCGCTGCTGGTTCGTCGCTACTTCCGCAGGAAATTGCTATGGCCATCAATCCTACTATCGACAGAACTGCCAGCCATGATGGCCCTGTGGCGAACAATTTTTTTACCGAAAACATTTGAAATCTCTACCCTTCGTGCAAGGCCATGTGATTTCACTTGAAATCGTCACAATGGCGAAGCATGGACCCAGATTCGCCGAGAGGGCTTGATTCCACATCACTGTGTACTGTGATTTTTGTTCCGGCAGAATTGACGTTTCCGTAACCGTGTCCCGATCGAGGCGGGTGCGATCCAGGACGATGTCAGCGCTGAACGACGACCCCGAGATGAACCGCCTCAAGGGCGGCCTCTGTACGGCTGGACACGCCGAGTTTTTCGAAGATGTGGCTCATATGACGGATAACGGTGTTAAGGCTGATGAAGAGTTCTTCAGCGATCTCAGGATTGCTTTTACCGTCAGCGACGAGTTGGACGACCTCAACCTCACGTTTGGTTAACCCTGCGGGGTACACAACGCGTCCCTGCGTGGCGCTTGCGAGGAGTTGCGTCATTCTTTTGGAAAAGAAGACGAGATTGTGCTTGTCGGAAAGTGCGATGCCAGTTTCGAGCAGGTCTCTTGCGCGGGCAATATCGACTCTGACACCACGCTCGATCAAGGCCGAAGCGTACTCACGACGGATCTCGCACTCGTCGAGAATAAGCCCACCGTTTTTAGCGAACTCCAACGCCTTCGGGAAGTGCTCGAGAGCGGTTTCGGTTTCATGAAAGACCGCCGCTAATTGTCCGAGTACCAGATCGAAGATTGGGCCGGCGTTAATCAGGTCGTAAGTTCCGCTCAGGCGCAGATATTTGTCGTAGATTTTTCTTGCTGAGACTGGATCACCCTGAATAATCGCACGGGCGGCTTCAAGGTATCCGTGTCGAGCAGATGAACGGCCCTCGGCATCGGTACCGGCACCGACCTCGATCCTACTGGCGATGTTCTGCGCTTCAGTTATTGCCGACTCGTCATTCAATTCGCGGCCCATCATAGCCAGCAGCGTTGCGTATATGGCCAGAAGGTGGAAGGTCGGCGGAATATTCGGCACACCTTCGGCGCCCCGACGACACATGGCCAACGCCGTGGAGATATCGCCGCTGTACATCTCGTTGATCACTTCGTAAAGGATCACGACCGGCGCATCTTCCAATCGCTCCAATTCCCGGCCGAAATGCAGCATTTCCGCGAAATCGGCCTTCTTGAGTGCAAGATTCGCCATCGCTATGTGGTACTTGCTCATTTCTACGCCGAGGTTCTCGGCGATCGAGTGACCCATCATCAGCCGTTTTTCCCCGTATACCGTGTCTCCGAGCGACGCTTCGGCGATTCCAGCATTTATGTGGATCAACGCTAAATCAGATGTGAGGGGAGTTGTGTCTTCGAAAATGAGCCCGCGGTTTGTGATTTCACGTGCAGCCTCGTAGTTCTGTTCTATTACGTGGAACTGGGCCTGGATTCTCAAGATCCTGAGCTGCAACTGGACATCGTTCTGGCGGGTCGCCAGATCAAACGCCCTGGCAAATACTGAGTCCGACTCCGCTCGCCGTGAAAGATCCGAGAACAGGGTATCGGCGTGGCGAGTCAGCAGACGGGAAAAACCCTTCGAGTCATCCCCAGCTATTTCAAGCGCGCGCTCTGTCAACCGTGGATTTGGTGCCCACCCCGGTTCACCGACGATTCCCTGGCTCGCTGTTTCGATCGCCAACTCGGTCTCACCGTGGTCAAGAAAAATCTGGAAGGCGATCGAAAGCCCTACGGAGATTTCAGCTGCCGACAGTGAACTGCCCCACTTGCTCTCGTACGTGTAGCGGGCCCGCGCAATTCCCAGCCATGCGTGGGCAAAATTTATGTGATTCGGTTGATCCCGAAGTGCAAATCGGACATTCTCAAAGTGATTCAGTGCTTCTGAGTACGCGAAAGACCTCAGTGCGCTCTGCCCGGCGATCAACGAATAGTGCACCATTTTTTCGTTGCCGACGACAGGTGAGGCTTCCTTGAAGTGCCACGCGAGTTCTGACGATCGACCGGCCGCATCAATACCGAGCGAATCTTCCAGCAGCGTCGCTGCGGTGGCGTGCATCCTGGCTCTTTTTCCAACTGGCAGCCGATCCCTGGCAACTTCTGAGTACATGGGGTGTGAGAACTCGAATGCGGCGGCGGCAGTCGCCGTGGCCTGGACGATCCCCGCGGTAGACGCTTCGTCGATAGACGTGAGCAAACTCTCGATCGTTATTTGACGATCTACACTCTGTTCGCCCTGGTTGAGGATGTCTACGACCTGGGCCGGTTTGAACGACGGTCCAAGGACGGCAGCTCCGTGGAGAACTGCCTGCGTAGCCGGGCTGAGGCGGTCGAATTGTGAACCGAGTAGCTCTCCAATACCTTCCGGCAATTCTCCGCTCAGGTTCTGCCCGCGTTCACCGACCTTACGAGAAAGCTCGCGAACGAACAGTGGGAAACCTCGTGATCGTATAGCGATCTGTCGGGTGACCGAGCGAGTCACTGTGTGGTGTATCGCAGATTCGACCAACTCGTGGACCTGATTGGCATTCAGTACTTTCGGTTCGATTCGAACGAAATGTGGAAGTCTGCTCGCGGTCATCAGCATCCGTCGTGTTTCCGCTGGCACCTCGTTGTCGCCAGTGCGAAGGCATGTGGTCAGAAGAATGGATTGCCGTGACAGTTGAGAGGCAGCGAATACGAAGAAATCCTGCGAAGTGGTGTCGGCCCAGTGCATGTCGTCGATGGCGATCATCAGGGGTTTTTTAACTGCAGCCGTTCGTAGCGAGTCGACAATACTGGCGAACAGTCTAAAACGCCGAGAATCGGTGTCTTCCGTGGCAGGCGATTCGCCTTCTCCGCTCAGTTGCTGATCAAAGGAATCGAGCAAACCCTGGGAGGCGTCGAGTTGCGACAGGTCCTCTCGCCATGGCCACAATGGTGGGGAACCCGGCAGGCTGGTACTCGTGGTGCTGACTACCTCGAATCCCTGACGCAACGCTTCCTGTTTCAAATGCGAGAGCAACAGGGTTTTGCCGATGCCCGGCTCGCCGGAGATTGCGACGACTTGCCCGCTACCATTCAGGGTGCGTTCAAGTGCCTCGTTCAACATCTCCAGTTCATCGGTTCGTCCGACCATTGGGCTATCACTTAGGGCGCGGGCCGATACAGCAACGTTTTGTATATCGTTGCTGATCCCTCTCCCACCCGATGATTCCACGTTGTCACCTCAACCCGGCTCGACTGCGGCCGGAAATTGCATCGATGGAGCACAAGTTGGACGCATTTTATCGGGTGAAGTTCAGGATCGGATGCATGAGCAGTCCACGCAGGTTCAATTGAACATGTATCGGATGCCTGTTCATCACGTCAGAGGTTCGTGAGTCCGGATCGAAAACGCAATCACGAAAATTAACAAGAAAACCCGCGGGAAAAAGACGCCGCGGGTTTCGTGTTGTCAGAGTTGATTTACCGGGTCCTAAAGGCCTTTTTCGACCATGAAATTTGCGAGGTCGGCGGTCCTTGAGGAGTAACCCCATTCGTTGTCGTACCAGCCGACGACCTTCACAAATCCGCTGCCAACCGCTGAAGTCGCAAGTGAGTCGATCGTGCAGGAGTTTGGATTTCCGATGTAGTCGACGGAAACCAGCGGTTCGTCGGAGTAGCCGAGGATGCCGTGGAGCGGATCGACCATCGAAGCCTGACGGTAGGCCTCGTTCACATCGGCGAGCGACGCGTCTTTCGTCAGTTTCACGGTGAGGTCCGTGACTGAGCCGGTAATGACCGGAACACGGTAGGCTATGCCGTCGATTTTGCCTTTTAGCTCCGGAATCACCAGCGTTACAGCTTTCGCTGCGCCGGTGGTTGTTGGGATGATGCTCGTTGCCGCAGCGCGTGCGCGACGAAGGTCTTCATGGACCTGGTCGAGGATTTTCTGGTCGTTGGTATAGGCGTGGATCGTCGACATCAGAGCGCTCTCGATGCCAAAGTTATCGTGCAGCACCTTGGCCATCGGGGCCACACAGTTGGTTGTGCAGGATGCGTTTGAGACCACGTGATGGGCCGCCGGATCGTATTTGTCGTCATTCACACCGAGCACGATGGTGAGATCTTCGTTCTTGGCAGGTGCCGAAATGATTACTTTCTTCGCACCACCCTTGAGATGGCCTGCGGCCCGGGTGGCATCGGTGAAGAATCCGGTCGACTCGATGACGATATCGACGCCAGCTTCGCCCCACATGATTGCTGACGGATCGCGCTCTGAGAATGACGTAACAGTTCGGCCATCGATCTTCAGAGCGCCGTCTTCAGCCTCAACGGTGCCTTTGTAACGGCCATACGTCGAGTCGAATTTGAAAAGATGAGCGTTGGTCGCCGCATCGCCGAGGTCGTTAACCGTGACCACTTCGAGGGTATCGGGATGTCTTTCCGAGATCGTGCGGAAGACCTGTCGACCGATCCGTCCAAATCCGTTAATTCCGACCTTCGTTTTTGCCATTTCTACTGCCTTACTGTTCGTATGCGCCCGTCTATTCGTTCAGTATCAACCCGGTCTGTCAGCCCCCCTGTCAGACCGGCAGGACCCGTCGTCCAGCGTAGCGTGCTCGATCACCCAGGATTTCTTCGATGCGAAGAAGCCGGTTGTACTTCGCAATGCGTTCACTTCGTGCCGGTGCCCCTGTTTTTATCTGACCTGCGGTCGTCCCAACCGCAAGATCGGCGATCGAGGTATCTTCAGTTTCTCCCGAGCGATGACTTATGACAACGCCGAAAGCCGCATCTTGCGCGAGCCGAACGGTATCAAGCGTTTCAGAAACACTGCCGACCTGGTTGAGTTTCACCAGTACGGCATTGCCTGCCTTGGTGTCGATCCCCTGCTGGACGTACTCCGACTGGGTGACGTAAAGGTCGTCGCCAACGAGTTGGATGCGATCTCCCGCTTTCTCGGTGAAGTGTGTCCAACCGGGCCAATCGTCTTCCACCAGGCCATCCTCAACTGAGTAGATTGGGAATTCTTTTTTCAGCGTCAGATATTCGTCGACCATCTGATCACTGGACAGTTTTCGGCCTTCGCTTTTGAGATCGTAGACGTTGTTCTTATAGAACTCGGACGACGCGGGGTCAAGTGCAATGAAGACATCTTCTCCGGCTCTGTACCCGGCGCCTTCTATGGCCGCGGTGGCGTATTCGAGGGCCTGCCTGTTCGTCAGTCCCTGCGGAGCAAAGCCACCCTCGTCGCCTACCGTGGTTGCGTGGCCGTCTGCGTGAAGTTTCTTGTTCAGCCACTGGTACATCTCGGCGCCGCATCGAAGTGCCTCGGAAAAAGATTCGATCCCCGCAGGCACCAGCATGAACTCCTGAAAATCGGTAGAACCCCTGGCATGGGCGCCGCCGTTGAGGACGTTGAACATCGGGACCGGCAGCTCAACCGCGGAATCATTTCCCGCCAGGTCGGCGATGACTTGAAAAAGTTCTTTTCCGGAACTAATCGAACTGGCGCGCAGTACCGCCAGCGATACCGCCAAAACTGCGTTGGCACCGAGTCGGCCTTTACCGGGGGCGTCGAGGTCGATCATCGCCTGGTCGATCAAGCGCTGTTGGGCGACATCGAATCCCACGACCGCACGTGCCAGTTCGCCGTTCACATTGGCCACCGCCTTGAGTACGCCTTTGCCGCCGAATCTTTTTTTGTCACGGTAGCTGTCGCCTGGATCCAGGTTACCGTCGCGAAGTTCTACCGCCTCACGTCGACCGGTACTGGCTCCCGAAGGCACTGCCGCAGAGGCCGTTACCCCGTTGTCGAGCACGACGGTCGCGCCTACTGTGGGGTTGCCACGCGAATCGAGTATTTCGTGTCCGATTACTGAAGTAATTTTTGCCATTTGTTTAGTGAGTATTTCGTTACCTGAGTTCTGATGCGGGATGTATCGGTGGGTTGCTCAAGCGAATAGGTGTGTAAAAGTTACTTGTTGAAAACTTGATAGCGTGAATCTAGCCGATTGCAATTCGCTGGGCTGAAAGCAGATTTTGAATTCCGGACTCTGCAAGGACCAGCATCTGATCAAGCTGCGCTCGGCTAAATGTTGCCTCCTCACCAGTTCCCTGGAGTTCAACGAACTCGCCCTGGCCCGTCATAACGACATTCATGTCGACGGCCGCGGCGGAGTCTTCGTTGTAGTCGAGATCCAGGACAGCGACGCCATCGACGATGCCGACGCTTATCGCCGCAATCTGGTCATTCAGCGGGATTGAGTTGAGTGTCCCGCCTTTCACCAGCCCTTCCAGCGCCTGGTGGAGTGCCACGTAAGCACCGGTGATCGATGCCGTGCGGGTACCGCCGTCGGCGCGCAAAACGTCACAGTCGACCAGTATCGAAATCTCGCCCAGTGCGGAGAGATCTGTGATCGAGCGTAGTGCCCGCCCAATCAGTCGCTGAATTTCCTGGGTCCTGCCACCGACGCTGGATCGTTCCCGGCGCACACGTTCCTTTGTCGATCGGGGCAGCATCGCGTATTCGGCGGTGACCCAACCGGTGCCTCTGCCTCGCATCCATGGCGGCACACTGGCCTCGACCGTGGCGGCACAGATTACCTGTGTGTTTCCTGTCTCGATTAGTGCTGAGCCCTCGGCATCCGGAACATACCCGGGGACAATTCGAACCGGTCGATGCTCCGAGGCGGAGCGATCACCTGAACGAGTAAGAGTCGAGCCGGTGATGGAGTTGGTATCTGTCAATTACATGCTTCCCTCGATAGTCGACCACCAACTTTAGCAGCGAATCGCGAGAATCTCAGAAGGAAGATGCAAGCACATGGCTTTTACTTGAGCGCCGCGCGATACGAGAACTAAGGCCCATGCCAGCCAAAACGCTTAGCGGCCAGCGATTGGTTAACAAATCACCGCGACCTCATTAACAATGACCACCATCTTGGGATATCGTTGACGGCGCAAAATTCAATTACTGGACAAAGAACAATCTCTGAACGGATCGGGTGTTGGCAATGCGAACAACAGTGGTGGGAGCGGGTGCCGTAGGCGGGTATTTCGGCGGGGTGCTTGCGAACCAGGGCGAAGACGTGGTTTTGATTGCCCGGGGCGAACACGGAAAGGCAATTTCCGAGAATGGCCTCAGCATCGATTCCCACTGGGGTGACTTCAATGTAAGGGTAGACGTGACCGACGATCCTTCGACCGTTGGACATGTCGATCTGGTCCTGCTCTGCGTCAAACTCTATTCGAACGCCGAAACGTTGCCGACGCTTAAAGCGATGGTCGGCCCTGACACGAACATTCTCACGATTCAGAACGGCGTCACGAGTGGATCGGTGATCGCTGGTTCGTATGGATGGGATCACGTGCTCCAGGGCGCAACATACATCGAGTCGGGTATTGCCGGGCCGGGTCACATCCACCAGAGCGGCTCGACGGCGATGATCGAGTTTGGTGAGAACGACGGTACTTCCACCGAACGTACCGAAGCTATCCGCAAACTATTCGACAGACCTGGAATCCAGGTCAAAGTCAGCAACAACATTGTCGACACGTTGTGGAGCAAGATGGTGTCGGTTGGTTCAATCGGCACCCTGATGACCGCTTCGAGGGCAACACTCCCCGAAATTCTCGCCAGCGCCCACGGTAAAGAGACAATCCGGACGCTGATGGAAGAAATTGTGGCCGTCGGCCAATCGCAGGGAGTGGCGTTCCCGCGTCGATGTGTCGAGACCAAACTTGAGGGTGCCATCGCCGAAGCGGGAGAGTTCCAATCGTCACTTCAGTACGATTTGACGATTGGTAAACCGCTTGAGCTAGACGAAATCCTGGGTGCTGTGGTGAAGATTGCGAAGGACGCCGGAATTCCGGTCCCCGCCAGCGCCGCGCTGGTAACGGTGCTGGACAAGTTCAAACACGGCAAATAGGTGTTTGGGCGACGATGATCGTAACGGTTGGGACTCACGGAGAAACAAATGACCGCTTCGCCTGCCATATCGGATGAGACTCTTGCAAAGCTGGGTGAACTTCCGACTCAAACACTGGTCGACGGGCTGTGGGTCGAAAACTGGCCGCAATCGATGATCCACGGAGCGCGCCCGGTATTCCCCGACCAAAAGATGGTCGGCCGGGCAGTGACGCTTCGCTTTGTACCGCATCGTCCAGACATACAGGCCGACAAACCAAAGGGTGCGGACTCACCTGAATATGTGGCGTTCGAGTTATGTGGGCCGAACGAAGTACTCGTCGCTTCGGCGGTGGGACCGTGGGAGTCAGTTGGCGGCGACATAAAGTTCTACCGGCTGGCACAACTCAAAGTTGGCGGTCTGGTTACAGATGGCTCCGTGAGGGACACGAACGAGTTGAAGGACTACGGCTTTCCTGTTTTTGCCCATTCATCGACGGCCAAACAGGGTCCGGCGGTAATGCAGCCCTGGGGAGTCAACGAGGTGATCTCCTGTGGTGGTGTGGTTGTCAGACCGGGCGATGCGATCGTTGGCGACAACGACGGAGTGGTGGTCGTCCCGGCAGCGATGGCAGATCGAGTGCTGGAGATTGCGGCCGAGCGCGAGGAAGTCGAGCGGGTGATCAAGGCTGAGCTTCGAAAAAATCCTGGATCGCCCGGCAAGTATTACCCGTTTAACGACAACACGTGGAAATTGTTCGAAGAGTACAAGTCTCGCGGCGACGCCTGAGTCGCGTTTGAGCCTGTGGTTCCCGATGTTGAGCGATGACGTTCAGGCGCGGTTGTCGTTCGTTGCGTGGGTCACCGGTCCAACGTAAGCGACTCCGGACAGGCACAAATCAAGAGGGGTTAATTACGTGAGCAGAGATCACCACAACGAGCAACCGGGCGAAGGGTTTGATTGGAACTCTGCGTATTCAGGTTCCGAATCAGACTATGTTGAACCAGACCAGGATTTGCTGGCGATCATTGATGGAATGCAGCCGGAGACGGTGCTTGATCTTGGTTGTGGAGCCGGAGGACTCGCAATCGCACTGGCTGAACGCGGGTGGGCGGTCACTGGCGTTGATCTGTCAGAAAATGCGATCGAATCAGCCAGGAAATCAGCCAGGTCACACGGGGTTGAAGTTGAATTCTTTGTGGCTGATTCCGGCGGGTGAGTAGCGCCGTCTGAGTATCAGCTTGTCGTGAGTTGCTTCGCACTCCCCAGTGTCAATGAAAGACCGGCGACATTTTTGGCGATCAGGAACGCCGTGTCACCTGGTGGGACTGTACTGATCAAGGAATTCGAGGCGAGTAGCCCGGAGGCCGTTGCAGATGACCTGCCAACGCTCGAAGAAGTGATCAGTGCGTTCGATGGGTTTCAACCTACCCGGGCAGAGGTCGTAGCCGCGAATCACGCGCATGGTCATGATCACCCTGATAATCCCGGTTGGCTCGCTCTGATCTACCAGGCAGAAAAATCCAAAGAATGACCAAACCCGACATAAGTAGTCGGAACCCTTTACACCGCAACACTGAGTTGTGAACACAACTTAGTCCGGAGAGGGAGGGCAAAGCCTGGCGCCGGGTAGAGTGGCGTGTTTTCGCGTCCAAGCGCGGCGCGCCGGCACCGCAGGTTGCATGGCCCGTTTTACTTGACGAGGGGGGTGCCGTCGGGTCGCAGGCCTCGAGCGGACATTCTGCGAGCACGGCTCTCGAAGTTTGCGCAGTCTTCGCACACGCTCTGAGGTATGACGCCCCAGTTGATGAGGAAGCCGAAAACTTTGCATCCCAGACAGTAGCCAAAGATGCTTTCGAGTCCTGCCGCGAATATCAGGCCGCCAAGGACGATGTACGCTGCGCCGTGAAGTCCGAATCCCAGCGAAAGAACGGCAGCGGTCACACTAAACACCACGCCTATCGACGCTGCAAACCGCTTCGGCGGTCCGGCGACCGGTCGGTAAGGAAGGCCGAACTTCGGAACGATCACCTTCGTAACCAGCAATGCGAGGGGACTGAGCCGGGGCCCCGCCAGGACTCGGGCGATAAATCCGTACGCCAGCACCAGCGTTATCCACGGCCAATCGAGAAGAATTGTCGCCACCGCCATGATCACGACACCGGCAGCCACGGCGCGAGCGACGCTGGCATTGATCGGGTGCGGAAAGCTGAAGAACGGTGCTTTTTGTTGCGGAACTGATGTCATTTTCGAAAACTGAATCCTGATCCAGGTTTGGTCAAAAAAAACCTCGCAAATTAGATGCGAGGGGCGGCGGTTCGGGCGTGTTGCGCACGTGTCTAAACTGCCGTCTCCTCAGAGGTGTTACAGCAACAGAGGCATTGTGTGATTGGAAGGTAGGAGTCCATGTACCGGAACAGCGTAACTCTGAACTGAGAGCGAAGCAATTTCCTTCAACAGATTCGCCTCGAGAGTCAGTTCCAGAATTTTTACGATAAGTGTTCGCCTGGTTTGAAGTGGGTTTTCTAAGAAGATTCCTACAAACGTCTCACTTCACTTTCACACATGCATGTTTTTATTGATGCTAGACGGACGCAAGACTGTTCACTCCATCGGCGTGTGAACGCTGTGACAGACAGAGCGTATTGGCGTCGAGCTGGCAATATGTAGGCCTCCGGGCCGAACGGTCTCCTCATTCGTCCTGGTGGGGTCGGTTGCGACATGTGAATCTACAGTCGTGACCGGCCCTGCCGGTATTTAACGACCGATGCGATCGGGAGCTCGTCTTCGTAGCCCACGATCCGTGAATCCCTCAGCACGCCCTCAGCCCGTTCCTGCCCCGTGGCCCGATTCCAGTGCTAATATCGGCGTCATAGCGGACTCGACCCAGTTGAACCGAGGCTACTACCTTCCAACTCGCCTCGGATTAGGAGAGACGAGGTATGGCTGATTTGCAAACGAGCCAGATTCGCAACGTCGCCTTCGCGGCACACAACGGGGCGGGCAAAACCTCGCTTGCCGATGCGCTGTTCTTCACCGCCGGCGGTGCGACGCGACAGGGCAGGGTTGACGACCGCACGAGTGTTTCTGACTTTGAACCGGAAGAACAGCGACGCGGATCAAGCGTGCAGCTGGCGGTGCTGCCATGTTCCTGGAAAGACCACAGGATCAATGTGCTGGACACTCCGGGTTATCCAGATTTCAGAGGCGACATGGTTTCGGCGATTCGGGTAGCCGATTCCGTGATTATCGTCGTTTCCGCCGCATCCGGGATCGAGGTCGGTGCGCAGCAGGCCTGGAACTACACCCAGGACCTCGGCATACCCACGGCTATCGTAGTAAGTAAGCTTGATCGGGAAAATACGTCGTTTACCCAGAGGTGTGCCGAAATCGCCGGGGCATGGGGACGCCAGTGCGTCGCGGTTCAGAAGATTAACGGCGAAGCTGCATCGTTAAGCGGGGTTTCGAACGATTTCGAAACTGGTGGCCTGGACGAGAGTGTGATTGAGGCGATAGCCGAAGCCGACGACGATCTGATGTTGAAGTATCTTGAAGGCGAGGCACTGTCGCCAAACGAGGTCTCGACCGGGCTGAAGGCCGGGATTCTCAGTCGAAGCATCATTCCTATTTTTGGAACGTCAGCCTTCGCAAACATCGGTTCCGCAGAACTTCTGGATGCGATAGTTTCTTTGTTTCCGTCTCCGGACGACGTTGAAGCACCGGAAATTCCGGAGGGTGCCCAGGCCAACTTCGTTTTCAAGACGTCGGCCGATCCGTTCGTTGGCAAACTCTCTTACTTCAGGGTTTACGGAGAGACCCTTAGATCGAACACACCTCTCTGGAACGCCAACAAAGGTGAGAATGAACGGGTAGCCCAGGTGTACCAACCTCTCGGCAAAGAGACTGCGTCGGTCGATTCAGTGATCCGCGGCGACATCGGGGTCATTTCTCGTCTCGCTCATACCCAGACATTCGACACTCTCGGCGACAAAGGGAGCGAATTGAAGCTGGGTGGAGTGAGCCTGCCGTCGCCCGTGTTCGCGCTGGCGGTAACTCCGAATTCCCAGGCCGATCTGGACAAGATGGCTGATTCGCTTACGAGGATGACGGAGGAAGATCCGACACTCGAAATTGAACGCAACGCCGATACATCAGAAACTGTGCTCCACGGTCTCGGCGACATCCACGTCGACCTGGCTATCGAGAGGATCGCTCGCAAGTTTGGTGTGCATCTCAATACTGCCCTGCCGAGCATTCCTTATCGAGAGACTGTTGTCGGACAGACTTCGGTTTCCTATAAACACAAGAAGCAATCGGGAGGGCGTGGCCAGTACGGACACGTCGTGCTTCAAGTCTCTCCGGCGGGAGCCGGTGAAGGCATCACATTTGGATCGAAAGTTGTCGGTGGGAACGTACCCAAGGATTACATTCCAGCGGTAGAAAAAGGTGTTCGAAACGCGGCGATCGGCGGTGTCGTGGCTGGATTCCCGGTTGTCGATGTTGCCGTAGTGCTTACCGACGGTTCGTCCCATTCCGTTGACTCGTCAGGAATGGCATTTGAAATCGCCGGGAGCATGGGATTCAGGCAGGCGGTCCGCGACGCGAACCCGACACTCCTTGAGCCGATACTCAAGCTCAAGATTCTTACGCCGGACAACTGCGCAGGCGACGTTATGGGCGACCTCAACGGTCGACGTGCTCGCATTGGCGGAATGGAGCCGAAGGGCAACGGTTTGACCGAAATCACGGCAGAAGCTCCAGCATCGATGATGCAGAGGTACGCCGCCGACCTGAGGTCGTTGACGCAGGCCCGGGGGGATTTCTCGGCGGTAATGGATCACTACGAGCCGGTGCCGCCGCAGGACGCCCGACGGGTCATCGCGGCCCGACAGTCAGGCGAAGAAGAGTAGGGTTCAGGACATTACCCGTCGGAAATGGATTGTTGGGACTCTGACAGCTCGGAACTGTTTACGCAGATCGTCTATCAGCAGGCGACCGAGTTCCATCGGTCGCCTGCTCGCGGTTGAAATGCGAGCATGATCCAATTC
>JAQBVG010000178.1 GCA_027623655.1 Chloroflexota bacterium | reverse complement strand
AGGTTTACCTGAGAGCGTATGAATCGGTTTTGGAAGCCAGGGCTGAACTCGGGCGATACTTTGAGTTCTATAATTCGGGAAGACCTCATTCGAGCCTTAGCGGCACGACCCCGGACCAGTTCTACACCAAAGCGCTGCCGACACCCGCGGCGGCCTAAAGCATGATGCAGTGATTCCACTTATAAAACCGGGTAGCGCTGTTCAGACAATCGGAACCACCTCTGAATGACATCAAAGTTGCGTTCAAGCGGTTGTCGGTCCCGGATGCCCTAAAGAGTCCAGTATCTACGGTGATGTCGTTTTACCAAGTCCGGATCTATCGCACCCCCGATGTCGAAAATCAATCCATTTTCTTGGCAGAGCTCTACTATCCATTCGGGATTATTCGAAAATTCAGTATGCGGTACTGCCAAAACTACCACATCGTACTGCTTCACATTCTCGAAAAGCGTAGGTGAAGTGCTTAGTTCAGGTATGAAAGGATCGTAAATATCGACCAGGCCAAATGTTGCGTTCATCAGCCGGGCCAACACGACTGCCTTGCTATTTCGACTGTCGGTGACATCCTGTTTGAAGGTTTGACCGAGGACAAGCACAGTCACCTCCGCCGGGTCCTGACCCGCTGAAGCGATCAGGAAACCAATTTTCTCAACAATAAATGCTGGCATTTTTTCGTTGACTGCTCTGCCAGCCAGTACGACCTCCGCATCGTAGCCAACTTCCGCCGCAGCGTGGGTTAAGTAGTACGGATCGACGGGGATACAATGCCCCCCAACCAGTCCCGGTCGGTAGCGGTGAAAATTCCACTTCGTCGAGGCAGCCTCGAATACTTCCGAAGACCGAATATCCATCCGGTCGAAAATAATCGCTAGCTCATTGAACAGTGCGATATTGAGATCACGTTGGACGTTCTCTATCACCTTCGATGCCTCGGCAGTTTTAATGTCTGGGGCCAGATACACCCCTGCCTTAGCGATCAGGTGGTAGGTATCACCAACCACCTTACCCACATCAGCCGTTTGGCCTGAAACGACCTTGATCACAGTTTCCAACGTGTGCTCAGCATCGCCAAAATTCGTTCGCTCGGGCGAATAGCCCAGAAAAAATTCTTCCCCAGCTTTTCGTCCGGACTCGCGTTCGATAATAGGACCGCAATAATCCTCGGTACAACCGGGATACGTTGTCGATTCAAACACAATGATCGGCGCCGACGCGTCACCAGACCGGTTCCTGAGCTGGGATCCGATTACGGTGCAGGCCGATTCAAGCAGACTCAAATCTGGTTTGTTGTCCGCGGTGACCGGCGTCGGGACGGTAATAATGATGAAATCAGCGTCTGCAATACATGAAGCATCGGTGGTCATTTTCAGAGCGGTCGATGCGATTTCTGCAACCGAAGCTTCGCGGTTGCGGTCGAAACCGGCGAGCAACTCATCGATGCGAGCTACGTCAACATCGAAACCTATTGTTGACAATTTCTTTGAGAACGCCAGCGCCAGAGGTAGGCCGACGTATCCAAGTCCAACGACAACGACGCTGCTAGGTATTTTGATGGCGTTCGGCATTCTCAATCAGTCCTGTCAAATAGTGAACTGAGCAACCGGATCGTCATCGCGCAGAGCCCAATATGTCGAACCTAATATGGGCGGTTTCGAGTGCGGCCAAATCAAGAATCCCCCTTGTGTCGATCACAAAGGGCGGTCGGTTCGGCATGCCGGCGATTGTCCAGTCAATCTCTTCGTAAGCCTGTTCGGAGTTGAGGGCGACAACCACATCCGCTCCTTTTAGAACGTAAGTCAACTCGGTAGAAGCTTCCAGACCAGGCTCAAGTTCGCGTGCCTCTTCCACCGCCAGCACGTCGTGACCCACTACCGACGCACCCTGGTCACGCAATGCCCGGTAAAGCCTGATCGACAAAGAGTGACGTACATCGTTTGTGCCTTCCTTAAACGCAAGCCCCAAAAGCGCGATCCGCTTCCGGTAAAGACTCGACCCGACGGCACTGCTGATCTTGTTCATGACCTCGCGCATCTGCAGATCATTGCGGCGAATGACGCCGTTGAACATCACAGGATCATAAGAGTTCTCGTCCGCGACAGTCACAAGTGCGCGGATATCTTTATCGAGGCACGGTCCACCGAATCCGATACCCGGTTTCAAATAGCCGGGACCGATCCTGGGGTCAAGACCCAGGCCGTACACGATATCGCCAATGTTTCCGCCAACCTTTTCAGAAATTCCCGCTATTTCATTGATGAACGAAATGCGAGTTGCCAGGTAAGCGTTAGCTGCGTACTTCGTCAACTGAGCAGATGTCGGATCGGTCTCAACATACGGAATTTCTTGTTCCGGACTGATCCACGGAACCGCTACTACCGTTGTGCCCTGTAGTAGCGGTTCATAGATTTCACGCAGGACCTTCGAAGCTCGTTCTGAAGTTGAACCCACGATGATTCTGGACGGCGCAAAAAAGTCAACGAGTCCGCTCCCCTCCCGCAGGAACTCGGGGTTAGACACCACGTCGAAATCCTCACCAGCGCGCAGCTTCTGAGAAAGAATGTCTGTGATGATCCCAATCGTCCCGACAGGCACCGTACTTTTCACCACAATCACAGTGTATTTCCGGATTTCATCTCGGAGACGTTCTGCAACAGCTATCACACTCGAAAGATCGGCAGCACCATCGGCCAGTGATGGCGTTCCAACAGCAATGAACAGCACATCTGAGTTCCTGACAGTCTCACTCTGGTCGTCGGTGAACGAAATCTGATTGATGTCGATCAACTGACGAAGTAATGGCTCAAGACCGTCCTCGTAAACCGCAGATTTTCCGTTTTTAAGCATCTTGAGCCGCGTCTGGTCAAGATCCATCGAAGAAACTTTGTGCCCGAGCGTTGCGAGGCCTACGCCAGTCACCAGGCCGACATAGCCGGCTCCACCAATTATTCCGATGTCAGTCACAAATGATTCCTTGTCTTGTCCGTGTTGACCACGTCATCATGCTGACGGTCCAGCACGCAACGAACCTACAGGTCTACGTGCTTTGCCCACTCGCGATTGTTCATGTACCAGTCGACAACTGATGCTATCCCATCGGTCAGGCTGACCTGCGGCTCCCATCCCAGTAGCTCACGAGCCCGGCTTATGTTTGCCCAGGTGGCTGGAACGTCGGCGGGATGAAACGGATGTCGTTCGATTTCGGCATTTCGTCCGACCGCCGATTCGATTTCTGCAATAACAGTGTTCAATTCAACCGGCCTGTCCGACCCAAGGTTAATCGTCTCGTATCCCGGTCGGCGATCCAGTGCAGCGACAACGCCTCTGGCAACGTCGTCTACATGGGTGAAATCCCGTTTCTGCGTACCGTCACCGTTCAGTTGGAGGGATTCACCTTCGGTTATCCACTTCACAAATCTGAACACACTCATATCAGGTCTCCCGGACGGACCGTACACGGTGAAAAATCGGAATACCGTGACGTCGAAATCGAAAAGCTCGTGGTAGAGTCGGCACAGGTCCTCCGCCGCCTTTTTCGACGTCGCGTACGGCGATAGCAACGCTATTATTGGGGCGTCTTCAGAGAACGGCATCACGTTGTCGCC